>CAYMKR010000008.1:0-25862 GCA_964390865.1 uncultured Flavobacteriaceae bacterium
AAATAGCGAACCTCTAAAAGAAGGAGATATTATTTCAGTAGATTGTGGGGCTCTTAAAAATGGGTTCTATGGAGATCATGCCTTTACTTTTGCAGTGGGAGAAATAGATCCAAAAACTAAAAAACTACTTGAGGTGACTAAAGAAAGTCTTTACGCCGGGATACGCGAATTCAGAGCAGGGCAAAGAGTTGGTGACGTGGGTTATGCTATTCAGAAATTTACTGAAGATCATGGGTATGGAGTTGTAAGAGAACTCGTTGGTCATGGTTTAGGAAGAGAGATGCATGAAGATCCTGAAATGCCAAATTATGGTCGCCGCGGAAAAGGTAAAAAATTTGTTGAAGGAATGGTGGTTGCCATTGAACCCATGATTAATTTAGGAACACATAAAATTAAACAATTTAGTGACGGCTGGACCATTAAAACCGCTGATGAAAAACCTAGTGCCCATTTTGAACATGACGTTGCCATAGTAAATGGAAAACCTCAATTGCTTTCTACTTTTAAATATGTAAATGAAGCTTTGGGTATTGTGACAAACGAAGAAGATGAATTTAGAGCACATTAAGAGCTAATCCAATGAAGTTATTCAAATTTGTGCTGAATACCATTCCAAGACCGTACTTGATCAAAATGAGCTACCTCGCAACGCCATTTTTATCAGTTTGGTTAAAAGGAGATAAATTTACTGATCCAATTGACGGTAAAAGCTTTAAACGTTTTTTACCTTACGGCTATGAAGAACAAAGACCAAATGTTCTTTCACCAAGTACACTTTCTTTAGAGCGTCATCGCCTACTTTGGTTATATCTAAAAAACGAAACAGATTTTTTTAGTAAACCATTAAGGGTATTGCATATGGCACCTGAGCAATGCTTCTTATCTTTATTTAGAAAGATGAAAAATCTTGACTATACAACGGCCGATTTATATTCACCCATAGTCGACGTCAAAGCCGACATCCTCAATCTTCCTTTTAAAGACGAAGAATTTGATTTGGTTTTTTGCAATCATGTACTCGAGCATATAGAGAATGATAATATGGCAATGAAAGAATTATATCGAGTAATGAAATCAGGCGGCATGGGTATTTTTCAAGTTCCTCAAGAATTAGCAAGAGAAACAACATACGAAGATTCAAATATTAAAACCCCAGAAGACAAAGCCAAATACTTTGGGCAATATGACCATGTTAGAGTTTACGGCAAAGACTATTTTGATCGTTTAAGAACTGTAGGATTTAAAGTCGATGAAGTCGATTATTCACTGAAGTTAAGCCCTGAACTTGTAGAAAAATATTGTTTGGCTAAAGGTGAAATTCTACCTGTTTGCTTTAAAGCCTAGATTTCTTTAAGTGCCTCGGTATTTATCCACCCCATCTTACCGTCAGCAATTTTGATCTTTTTCCAATTATCAAGAGACTCAAGAATAAGTACTTTCGTACCTTCATGCAGTTCAAAATAGACATCACTAGAATTTGTTGGAGCACTTTTGACGTCAGCTGCAGGAGAAAATATTATCGCTTCAATATTGGTATTCACATGATGCATATTTCTATAGGCAAAAAACAAACTTGTTGTCACAAAAATTACAGAAAGAATGCTGGTAATAAAATAAATTCTCTTTTTCCCAGTACTATAAGAAAAGTGATACAATAAAAATAAAATAGCAAAAATAAAGGCAAAACCAACAGCTACTCTAGACCAAGTTTCATAGGTAAATCTTAATATAACCCCCTCCATAAATTTTTGCCATAGGCTGTTAGGAAGCGGTTCAATATTGTCAAGTATCATTCTATTTGCAAAATCCAAATTAAACCGTATATCTTTATTATTAGGCTCTAATTTCAAAGCCTTCTCGTAATAATAAACAGCGGGCGCCACCTGATTTGTTCTGTAATAAATGTTAGCCATATTGAAATAAAGAGATGCGGATTCCAAATCTTGTTTTTCAATTTTTTGATATTGATCTAAAGCTTGAATATACCTTTCTTGCTGGTATAATTTATTTGCTGATGCAAACAAACTATCAGGAACTTGGGCCTGAGCAAAATTGCCTGAAAAAGACAATAAAGAAATAAAAACGGTATGTATTAATAATTTTAACATGTTTATTTAAATCAATCTTTGGCTATAGTTGTTTATCAATTTTCGCTATTACTCTTTTCGCGTTTTCATATTCCTTTTTCATCATTACATCAGTAGATGGCGTATAACGAGCATAATCACAATTCTCCAAAACTGTACCAAACTCTTGTATCGTATTTTGATCTACCAGTTTTTTGTTCAGGATTTCCGCTATTTTTTCTCGTGATATTTCTGTTGTTTCAACGTGTAATTTAGCCTTCAAATAATTGTGAAGTGCCTTTTCCAGTGCGATGTAAAACGCCTCTTTTTTACCCAATTCTTTTCTAGCTTGAGACAAATATTTTCTCGCCAATCTATCAGCTTTCCTTCTTTTGTTCCCTATGATATCACTATCTCTTTGCTGCTTCTTTTTCCCAATATAAATACCTAAAGGGATTGACAATAAGGGCAGGACCATCAATAGATAAAACAAATTAGAATCAAAGAAATCTTCATCCTTCAAGGTAGATACAAAACTTGTTTTCAAGTGTATATATCTAATATCTCCCTCATTGCTAACAACAGCCAGTTTATTATTACCTATTGTACTTTCATCAGATATTTCAGCCCCACTTAAGGCATTTAACACAATGGGTTCAGTTTCAACAGAATAATACTTTTCCTCTTTTGGATTAAAATATGAAAAAGAAACACCTGGGATCTTGAATTTTCCTCGTGACTGCGGAACCACAGCATATTGATCATAAATATTCCCTCTTAGACCATTTAAGGTTGTCTTGATGTTTTCCTTGTGCTCCGGTTCATACTCTTCTAGTCCGTTCGGAGTTGAAATACCTGGTAATTTAACCAGTTTAAGATTTCCTACTCCCTTTAATTCAACCTTTATTTGTGCAGATTCATTTGCTTTAAGGTTTGTCTTACTTGGTGTAACAGAAAATTTGTAATCTCCTACAGCACCGTTGAAGTTAAACGGCTTGTCCTCTTCTGGTAATTCTTTAACTCTTATTATTTTTTTACCCGATGTCAATGTGAAATTCACATCATTCATCAACATGTTTCCGAAAAAATCTCTTCTACCCATGGGAATACCGGCAGTAATTTCCATTTCCAAAGGCTCAATTTCAAGCTTTCCTGATTTATGAGGAATTAAAACGGTCTTCCTGACAATAACAAAACGATGCGGTTTACCTCCATATGAGCCGTTTTTTGCCACCCATTTTTTAACCTCAATATTCTGATTCCAAAAACCATTAAATGAAGGAGAAGAAGCTTCTCTTGTATTTTGAACGTTTACTTTATTAATGTCAACATATAATTTATAAACTACTGAAATACTCTCTCCTACATAAGGAGTCATATCTGATACTTCAGCAACTAAATGAATATTTTGCTGGGCCAAATATCTTGGATCATTAGGGTCCTTAGGTATTTCAACCGCTTCGCTAACAGTTATTCTAACGGTATTAGATTTGATAAGCTCTCCATCATACAACACCGTGGCAGAAGCGATCGTAAATGTTCCTTTGGCCGTTGGTTGGATTACATAGGTATAAGTCAATTTATATGACGTTTTACCATTTATGGAAGAAAAACTACTGGATTGACTCGGGCCGGCTAAAACCTTAAAATTTTTAAAATCTGGCGGAGTAAAATCATCCCCACCCTGCTTATCAATTGAAAATTCAATACGTAATCTTTCATTCAGGCCCAGTTCAGTTTTACTCACAGCCGTTTTGAACGTCACTTGTGCAATGACGTTTTGTGCTGTTATAAGCAATATCAATATGGATAAATACTTCCGTTTCATTATCTAAACTTACATTCCCAGTTCACCTTAACGATAAAAAGATGTTTTTATTTACCAATCTTTTTCCTGGTCAACCTTTTTACCTTTTGCCTTTTGGGCATTAACTTTTTGCTGTGTTTTATTTTCCTCGTTATTCATAGCCTCAAGCAACTGCTGAATTTGCTGCTGGCTCAATTGATTAGGCTGAGGTTTCTTTTTTTCTTCCTTTTTATCACCTTCATTCTTTTGATCTTGTTGGTCATTTTGGTCACTTTCATTATCACCCTCATTTTCATTCTCATCCTTTTTATCATTCTCGCCTTGGTCGTCCTTTTGATCCTTATTCTCACTATTTTGATCTTGTTCCTGATCCTTGTTCTGGTCTTTGTCTTTATCCTTGTTCTTATCCTGGTTCTGATCATTTTGCTGATCCTTTAGGAGTTTTTGAGCAAGGGCTAAATTATAGCGTGTTTCTTCATCATTTGGGTTCAATAACATTGAGTTTTTATAAGCGGCAACAGCTTTATCATACTGTTTGTTTTTCATCATTACATTTCCAATATTGTGAAAAGCCTTTTCTCTGGTTTCAACACCTACAGTGCTTTTAGCTACCAATTCATATTGTGGTAAGGCTTCCTCAAACCTATTTTGCTCATATACGGCATTTCCAAGATTATAGCCAGCGGTTCCATAATTAGGGTTCTCTTTTAAAGCCTTTTTATACTTAACCTCTGCATCTACAAATCGTTTTTGCTTGAAAAGATCATTGCCTGTTCTCAGGATTTGTTTCTCAGCCAACTTAATCTTTACCGGCTCTTGCTTCTCTTTTTCTTTCTCCTGAGCAAATATCATCAGAGGTAAAAAGAACAAGAGATAAACTATATTTTTCATTCTACCGTTCATTAAATAAATTTAACTTTTGTACCCATTTTGTCTTCTTATTTAATAAGAAGACATCCAATACCAAAAACAGCAACCCGAAGCCGATAAACCACTGAAATTGGTCTTTATAATCAGAGAACTGTTTCGTTTCAAATTCTTTTTTATCAGCCTTCAATAACAGTTCCTCAACATATTCGATTGTCTTAGAGGTTTTATTACCATAAATGTATTTTCCATCACCTTTATCAGCTATGTCCTTAAGCGTCTCCACATTTAATTTCGTGATCACAACCTCGTCCTTATTATCTTTTTTATAACCCAGAAATTTGCCTTTGCTTTTTAAAGGAATTGGACCTCCTTTATTTGTTCCTATCCCGATAGTATAGGTTCTTATACCTAGATCAACTATTTCTTTAGCAACATTGCTAGATTTTTCCTCATGATCTTCACCATCCGAAATCACAAACAAAAACCTGTTCGTTTGGGTGTCATCATCAAAAAATGTCTTTGACAATTCTAATGCTTCATTAATTGCAGTTCCTTGAGATGAAACCATATCAGGACCTGCATTTTGAAGAAACATCTTAGCTGCACCATGATCAGTTGTAATTGGAAGTAAAGGATATGCATTGCCGGCATAGATAATTATTCCAACACGATCACTACCCAATTTATCAATGATCTTTGATATAATTTGCTTAGATTTTTCCAGTCGATTCGGAGCAATATCCTCTGAAAGCATACTTTTAGATACATCCAAGGCAAAAACAATATCAACACCCTGTCTTTTTATTGTTTTAAGTTGGGTACCCATTTTAGGGTTTACCATTGCTATAATCAAAAGTGATAAACCTAACAGAACAAATATTATCTTTAAAACCGGCTTAAAAACAGATTTTTGAGGACTTAATTGGTTTAGTAAAGAAAGATCACCAAACTCCTTTTGCTTTCTCACTTTCCAAAACCAGTTCAGAAGATAAAACAGCAATAATATCGCAACTGCGACAAATAAGTAAAAATATTTTGGTTCCTCTATTTGATACATATCTTACTAACTAGATAAAACTTCTATAAACCGTAAATCTCAATAACATTTCTAACAAGATCAGAAACCCTGCAAGCATAATCAAGGATCTGAACTTTTCTTGATAATTATAATACTTGAATTCCTCTATTTCAGTTTTTTCAAGTTTATTTATCTCTTCATAAATGGCTTCAAGTTTTTTGTTACCTGTAGCCCTGAAATATTTTCCTTCTGTTTCAGATGCAATATATTTTAAAAGCTCCTCATCAATTTCAACCGGAGCATTTCTAAAAATAAGTTTCCCGTTTAAATCCTTTGCCACCGGAAACAAGGCCGTGCCATTTGTACCCAATCCTATGGTGTACACTTTTATGTTTAATTCTTTCGCGAGCTCTGTTGCCGTCTTAGGATCTACAAATCCTGTGTTATTGACACCATCTGTAAGCAAAATGATTACTTTACTTTTAGCCTTACTGTCTTTTAACCTGTTCACTGCTGAACCCAATCCCATTCCAATGGCTGTGCCATCTTCAATCTGGCCCCATCTAATTTTCCTTATCGTATTCTGTATTATACTTTTATCACTCGTAATAGGTGTTTGAGTAAAGCTTTCTCCTGCATATACTACGATTCCAATTCTGTCATTTGGTCTTTTTTGAACAAATTTAGTTGCAACAGCTTTTAAAGCTTCTAATCGATTTGGTTTTAAATCTTTTGCCAACATGCTCGCTGATACATCAATTGCCATCACGATGTCTATCCCTCTCGTTGTTTTCGTTCTTTTGCTCACTTCAACAATTCTAGGTCGAGCCAAAGCAACTATTAATAAAGCAATTGCAACCAACCGCATTACATAAAGCAACGGTTTTAGTTTTGCCCATATATTGCCATGTTCAAATCCTGCAACAGTTGGGATGTTTAAATCCGCATTATCCTTCTTTCTAACAAAAAAATACCATATCGCCAATACTGGGATCAGTAACAAAAGCCATAGAAAGCCCGGATTTGTAAACTCCATATTACTGCCCATCATCATCTTCTTCTTCTTTAGTTTCCAACTTGATTGGATGCAGTATATCTATTATTCCTTCCGCATCCATTCTATGTAGGCTGATTTCATTTTGCAAGGGTTTAGACTTTGCGAATTTTACAAGATCCGCTTCCTGTAAAAGCTTTTGCAATTTGCTCAAAGTATCACTTGGTATATTTAGTTTGCTGCTACTATTAAAATCAGTAATTGTTTCCAATAATTCATCGGTTGTAGATTCTAAAGCAGGTATGTTTAACTCTCTCTCTATAAATGTTCTTAAAATATCCGTCAATTCCACATAGTATAACTTGATCTTATTCTGAGAAATAAGTTTTTTTCCATCAAGCTCCTTTAACCTCATCTTGGCAGCATCAAAAGGCGGTATTCTTGACAATATTTCTTCCTCTGTCGGTTTATCTCTTAATACAAAATAAAGAATGAGGCCAATAACTATTAACAAGGCAATTAGGCCCCAAAAATAATTTAAATAATCACTAAACAGATAAGGCTCGTTTTCAATATCCTTAATGTGATGCATGGGTTGTTTAATCGTATCAACTGGAACTGTAGCAACATCAATAATCACATCATCAGTAAGAAACCGTTTGTCTCTGATAAAGATTTCTTGTCCTGGTAAAACGTACCTACCACTGTCAAAACTGGTTAAAGTATACTTTTTAATCAATTGATTTTTTAAGGAATCAATTTTATGAGAAGTAACTACACCAATTTTATTTAAACTGTCTAATTCCAACTTAGGAAAACGCACATCCTTAGTTTGATCAACTATAATTTCATAATTGAATTGTTCACCAATTCTGATACTCGTAGTATCAATTTTAGACGAAACTTGCCCGTATCCGACACTTACAATGAATAAAAACAACAAAGCAAAAACTCCTTTAAAACTAAAACCGCCAAGGCCAAGGCCTCTTCTGTTTGAGTTTCTCAGGTTATATTTTAGATAAAATAAATATCTCATTTTCTTCATTCAATTATCAATAGATTGAAAGACTAGGCCCTTCTTTTAAAATAGCCCAATAATTTTTTAACATAACTCTCATCAATCCTTGTGTTGATCACCCCGGATCCGCTTTTTGTAAAAGAATCCTCATAATAGTTTACCGTTTTCAGATAATTAGCACGATAATTTGTCCTTACAGATTTAGAATTAGTATTCACTAATTTAATCTCTCCACTCTCAGCATCTCTCATTGGTACCATCCCTAACTTCGGCAATTCTGTCTCTAATTTATCATATACCCTGATTCCGGTAACATCATGCTTCTTTCCTACAATCTTTAATGCGCTTTCATAACCTGTATCAATAAAATCCGATAGAATAAAGACAATCGCTTTTTTCTTCATGACATTTGAAAGATATCGCAAGGCTTGGGTGAGGTCCGTTTTTCTACTCTTGGGTTTGAATTCAATCAATTCCCTAATAATTCTTAGCACATGTGTCTTCCCTTTTTTTGGAGGGATAAATAATTCTATCTCATCTGAAAACAATAATAAACCTACTTTATCATTGTTCTGAATAGCTGAAAAAGCCAAGGTTGCACTTATTTCAGTTAATATATCTCTTTTAAATTGCTGGGTTGTCCCGAATGATTCGGACCCACTAATATCAACCACAAGCATCATGGTCAATTCTCTTTCTTCTTCAAATACCTTGATATATGGCTCATGGTATCTGGCGGTAACATTCCAATCGATTGACCTTATGTCATCACCAAATTGATACTGTCTCACTTCAGAAAAGGTCATGCCACGTCCTTTGAAGGAACTGTGATATTCTCCTGAAAAAATATGGTCAGACAATCTTCTTGTCTTGATCTCTATTTTTCTAACCTTTTTAAGCAATTCTTTAGTATCCACTAGCTGATATTCTAATTAAACTTCCCAACCTTCCCTTTCTGGAAGATTGTGTCTATCAAGTTTTGAATGGTTGTTGATCAATAATTTCATTAAGGCACTTCAACCTCATTAACGATCTTGTTAATAATATCAACCGAAGTAATATTCTCCGCTTCCGCCTCATACGTAATTCCAATTCTGTGTCTTAACACATCATGAACTACCGCACGAACATCTTCAGGAATAACATATCCTCTTCGCTTAATAAAAGCATAACATTTAGAGGCCATTGCCAAATTAATACTCCCCCTTGGAGAAGCTCCAAAGCTTATTAGTGGTTTTAGATCAGCCAGACGGTAATCTTCTGGATATCGGGAAGCAAAAATTATACTAAGAATATATTTTTCAATTTTTTCATCCATGTAAACCTCCTTCACAGATTCTCTAGCTCGTATGATTTGATCAACCGAAACTACTGGATTTATCTTACCAAAAGTTCCTTTTAGACTATGCCTCATAATCATTTGCTCATCGTCAATCTTTGGATAATCGATCACGGTCTTTAACATGAATCTATCCACCTGGGCTTCAGGCAAAGGATAAGTACCTTCCTGTTCAATCGGGTTCTGCGTGGCTAGAACTAAAAATGGTTCTTGCAACTTAAACGTAGTATCCCCAATCGTCACCTGATGTTCTTGCATGGCCTCTAATAAAGCAGATTGAACCTTAGCAGGCGCTCTGTTGATCTCATCAGCCAAAACAAAATTGGCAAAAATAGGCCCCTTCTTAATTGAAAAATCATTCTCTTTCATATTAAAAATCATGGTTCCAATCACATCGGCAGGCAATAAATCAGGAGTAAACTGAACCCTACTGAAAGAGCCTTCAATAGCTTTTGCTAAAGTATTTATAGCCAGTGTTTTAGCTAATCCAGGAACTCCTTCCAATAAAATATGTCCATTACCAAGTAATCCAATTAGCAGTCTTTCAAGCATGTGTTTTTGCCCTACAATAACTTTATTCATCTCCAAATGAAGCAGTTCGACAAATGCACTTTCTTTCTCTATTTTTTCGTTGATCAATCTGATATCAACATTTGCGTTTTGTGTATCCATTTATCTTTTTAAATTTCTTTTTGTTTTAGACATCAAGGGCAACAAATCTAAGGGTTAGGTAAGTTTTTTCTTGTTAAAATTTGGTTAAAAGTATAAAATAAAAAAACTCGCCAGAATGGCGAGAATCAAGTATCAATATTGTTCTTCCTTATTTGGAAAATCCTTTGATTTAACATCTGAAATATAGCCCCTGAAAGCGTTGCCCATTTCGGTATACAAATCAAGATATCTTCTAAGGAACCTAGGACTGAATTCATGCGTCATTCCCAACATGTCATGTGTCACCAAAACTTGGCCATCAACGCCATCTCCAGCTCCAATTCCAATAACCGGAATCAAAACACTTGCTGCAACTTCCTTGGCCAATTTTGAAGGTACTTTTTCAAGCACTATCGCAAAACATCCTAATTCTTCCAATAATTTGGCATCTTCCTTCAATTTACTAGCTTCATCTTCTTCCCTTGCCCTCACTGAGTAAGTTCCAAATTTATAAATAGATTGAGGCGTTAATCCTAAATGACCCATAACGGGTATCCCTGCTGACAAAATTCGAGTGATCGATTCAGATATTTCAGCGCCTCCTTCGAGCTTAACCGAATGCCCACCAGATTCTTTCATGATTCTGATGGCTGAATCCAAGGCCTGCCTTGAATTACCTTGGTAAGTTCCAAACGGAAGATCGACAACCACTAAGGCTCTGTCAATGGCTCTAACAACCGAAGAAGCATGATAGATCATTTGATCAAGTGTAATTGGCAAGGTTGTTTCATGACCTGCCATAACATTTGATGCTGAATCACCTACTAAAATGATATCTATACCCGCGTGATCCACAATTTTTGCCATTGTATAATCATAGGCTGTCAACATGGCGATTTTTTCTCCTTGCTTTTTCATTTCAACCAATGTCTTGGTTGTAATTCTCTTGTACTCCTTTTTAGCTATAGACATAATTAATATTTAGCAATGCAAAAATAACGATAATTTGTATTCAGGTTACCTAGCCTTTTAAGTAATTTTCATTTACGCTTTAATTCCTAAAAATACTAGAATTAATTACTTGACAACTCTAACCAAATTTGGAAATATGGTGGGCGCAAAATTCTTTACAGGTTCGTATAAAACAGATTTTTTAACTTTTTCTTTTTCTACAAATCGCAATGAAGCATTTATTTCATCATATACAAGCAGCACTATACTCAATATCAAAGCATATTTGAGAAATCCAAAAATGGCTCCCACCAACTTATTAAAAAACCCTAAGGCTATAGTCTCTGCAATTTTAGTCATTGCCTTTCCCAGCAAAACCATGCCTATTAGGATGATTAAGAAGGTTCCCGCAAACGAAACCAACTGCAACATTGATTCATCCCAACTCACGCTATCCTTTAAGAAATCACCTAAAAAGTGAGAAAAGTGTATGGCTCCATAAACGCCAAGAACCAAACCCACCAAAGTTGTCACTTCGATAAATAAGCCTTTTATAAAGCCATTAATAGTCCCGAAAATCAGGATAATTCCAATAATTATATCAATTGTATTCATATTATTTAACTTTTACTACAGTAATTTCTTCATCTATGTAAACCAATATTTTCTCCAGAACTTCAAAATTTAGTTTTTGTAAAACTAAGGCATAATTGTCGATTTGAAGTTCATGGTTCCCACTTGGCTTACCTGTTTTATAATCGATAATCGTTACTTTCTTTCCTTGAAATACCAATCTGTCTGGTATCACTATTTGCCCTGAATCCGTCAAAATTTCTCTTTCGGTAAACACCTCTAGACCAACTTTAAAATAGGCATTTAATTGTGGATGCTTCACAATCTCTAAAACCAAACTATGAATTTCTAAAAATGAAGATTCTTGCAAGCCTCCTTTTTGCATTGATCTTTCTAAAGTCCTTTCAACATGAGACTCATCAATAATATCTGCCATCATTTCATGAATCAAGTTTCCATAGCCAATAGCCTCCGCTCTGGCCTTATCCCAAAGAATTTCTGAGTTGGCTACTATATGTATCTGATGATCCTTCCAAGAGCTACTGATAAATTCTTTTTGTAATTCAGCTTGATTCTTAGACAAATCCTGAATACTGGTTCTTTGGCTATGTCCAAATTCATAATTCATTTTATTCTCGTCCCATTTACCTTGATGCTTCAAAAAGTCTACAAACAACTGAGAACTTGTTCCCAAATTTCCTCCAGGCTTTTTTAATTCTGAAATAACATAAAGTTGTTCAATTGCTCTGGTCAAACATACGTACAACAAATTGAAGCTATCTAGCTCCTTTTCCTTTTGTTGTTCTTCAAAAATAGTTTTACCTAAAATACCAGTCTTCCTAATTCCAGATGATGAATTGACCAAAATATTGTCAAATCCATTATATTCATCCTGTGGCAGACCCTTATACCATGCCTTTGGATCTCTTTCAAAGTAAATATCAAGATTATATGGAAATATAACAACCGGAAATTCAAGCCCTTTTGATTTGTGAATTGTCATAATTCTTACAGCCTTTATATCTTCAGAACTCACAATATTCAACCTGCTTCCTTTTTCCTCCCAATACTCTAAAAAGGAAATATTTTTTTGTGACTTTCTTTGTGTATAGTCAAATACAAAATCTAAAAAAAACTGAATAAATGCATCCGAATCAGTAGCCAATCGAAAACATCTAATAAGGTCTTCTATCCCTTCTAAAATCGAATACTCGTTAAAGGTTTGAATCTTATAGAAAACACCAGAAGATTCAAGAGATTTGAAAATCTCTTTTAAATCTTTCACGATGAGCTCCCTAATAAATTCATGCTTTTCAACTGCAATATTCAAATGTTCATGTAGAAAATTTAACACTTCAAATTTTGCGTCATCATTTTTATCATCTTCAATCATTTGTAAGAAGCTAATGATAAAACTGATTTTCTGATTATTTTTGACTAAAAGTGTTTCCGAACTTATTATATCTACACCTTGTTCAGTTAAATATTTAGCAATTGCCGCTCCTTCTTTTTTCTTTCTAACCAAGATGCAAATTTCATTCGCCTCGTATTGGTTCAAAAGTTCTTTGATCGTTTCATGCACAAATTGAGGGTAAACCTCTTCCCTCATTTCAGTGTTCTTAAGGGCTTCCATAAATTGTAAGCTTACAAAACCCCCTTCCTTTTTATTTGTTTTTTGTTCATTTCCTAACTTGTATAACTCACCATAAGATGCATTGGCAAAATGTCTAGAAATATGACTAAAAAAACGATTGTTAAAGTCAATAATCTGCTGATGACTCCTGTAATTTGTCTCTAAATTAAGTGCTGTTTTGTTTGTTTGAAAAGGATTGGAATTATACGTTTCTTTATCCGATGACAAACTAATAAATTGCTCAGCACGACCTCCCCTCCATCTGTAAATGGCTTGTTTTGCATCACCTACTAACATCAAGCCCGCAGCTTCAGCACTTAGTGCATTATCAATTAAAGGGATGAGGTTTTGCCATTGCAAAACAGAGGTATCCTGCATTTCATCTATAAAAAAATACTTATAACGCTCTCCTAATTTTTCATAAATAAATGCCGCTGGCTCATTGATTAAGTGATCACTAATCAGTTGATTGAACTCAGCATTTAATCTGATATTATTGTTGGTCTTTATCTCTTCAAGTGCTTGATTGATCGTATTTATGACAGCCAAAGGAACTAGATTTTTCAAAATTAATTCCTTTAATTTATAGGTCTCAAATACCATAGCTGCCTCATTGTAGTAAGTAATTAGTTGATTCACTACACCATCTATAGCCATCTTGACTTGTTCAGGTTTGGTTTTACCATAAAAATTTCCTTCTTCTATATTTCGAGACAAACTATTTTCTTGATCAAAATCTAATTCTGCTGGTAGCTTGATCATTTTTAAGAAGAAATTCGGAAACTGAGATCTTAAAAAATCCTTGGTGTCAATTCCTTGATCATTAATTAAGGCCAAAGCAGAATGTCCTATTTCCTTAATTGTTTTTAAAGAACTCTTTTGCTCCTTTCTTAATTTAGAAGACAAGTCTGAGAATGATGACAAACTTTTTTCTGACAAACCTTTAAGCTCGGTCGCATGGTTTTCATTCAAGATAAGCCTCGAAACCTCAAAGAGATCCTTACTGACATCCCATGATTTATCTTCAAGGGTTTTTTCCTTCGAAAAAGAAACCAAAAGACTTGTTAAATCCTTGTCAATCCCAATTCGGGACAAAACAGCATCAACAGCTTCCTTTAAAATAGCATCTGTATCTAGTTCAACCTCAAAATCTGTCGACATTCCTAAATCAAAGGCAAAAGACTTAATTAACTTATTGGTAAAACTGTCAATCGTCCTTATATGAAAAGATGCGTAATTTTTGAGAATATCCTGGAGTCTTTCCTTAGCTCTTAACTGAAGGGTGGTTCTATCAAGTCCTGTTTCTAAAATAAGAGAGGCTAGCATGTCATTTTTCTGATCTTCCTTATTCATAATAGAAAACCTGAGAAGGTTCTCTAATATTCTATCCTTCATTTCAGCTGCTGCCTTATTTGTAAAGGTTATTGCCAAAATATGCTGATACAATCTCTGATCAGTATCCTTCAAAATTATCTTCAAATATTCCTTAACCAGCGTAAAGGTCTTTCCGCTGCCTGCTGAAGCATTGTATACTTGAAAAGTTGAAGGGCGATCCACTTATTGATTTTCCATAAAAGTAAGAAAATTGCGCTTATCAATACTTTCTACAGAATAAAAAATAATTCATTAAACTCATTTTTTTTACACGATAAAAATTCGCCAAACCTGAGCCACCAAAAAGGTGACAACAAAACCTAAGATAACAGGTAAAATAGAGGCTACGACTGTCCATTTTATACTTTTTGTTTCCTTATAAATAGTATAAATTGTTGTACTACATGGATTGTGAAGCAAACTAAACAACATTAAGTTTATTGCAGTCAGCAAAGTCCATCCACCGGCCTTGAGTATATTTCCTGTATCAGAAATAGAATCAAGTTCAAACATTACCCCCGCTCCTTCACCACCAGTCATTCCGGTAACCAGAACCGTAAGCATAAGTATTGTAGGAATAACAATCTCATTTGCAGGAATAGCCACAATATACGCCACCAAAATCACACCGTTCAGACCTAATAAAAAGCCAAAACCATCTAAACTCTGAACTGTCCATCCGGCTAAACTCAAATCACCAATAAAAATGTTGGAAATAAGCCAGATAACGGCTCCTGCCGGCGCTGCAAAAATAATGGCCCTCCATAAAACAATAAGTGTTCTGTCAATGATTGAAGTATAGACCGTTTTCCAAAACCTGGGAGGTCTATAAGGTGGTAATTCCAAATTAAAAGTAGATAATTCACCCTTTAGAACAGTTCTAGACAATGCCCATGACACAAGAAACATAAATGCAATTCCAAGAATTGCGATTCCTACCACAGCAAAGAGGGAAGCAAGGCTCGAAAACGCTTCCGGAACAACTGCCCCAATGAAAATAGTCGCAATGAGTATTTGTGTTGGCCATCGACCATTACACAATGAAAAATTATTTGTTATGATCGCGATCAAGCGTTCTCTTGGGCTATCGATGATTCTGGTAGCCACTACCCCTGCCGCATTACATCCAAACCCCATACTCATAGTAAGCGCCTGTTTACCATGGGCTCCAGATTTTCTAAATAGATTATCCATATTAAATGCCACTCTAGGTAAATATCCAAAATCTTCTAACAAGGTAAACATTGGAAAGAAAATAGCCATAGGAGGTAACATAACCGCAATCACCCATGCAACTGCCAAATAAACGCCATCAAAAAGGAATCCACTCAACCACCAAGGCATTCCTAATGTGTTCCCAAAATTCTTAAGTATTGGATGAAAACCGTCCAATAATAATTGAGCCAACATGGATGATGGATAATTTGCTCCTTCAATAGTCAGCCAGAGTACCAAGCCCAATATTAAAAACATAATCGGAAATCCCCAAGTCTTACTTGTCACAATTTCGTCTATTTTTCGATCTATCCTAAATCGATTTTTACCGGAACCTTTAACAACTGAACTTTCGGCAATTTCTGAGGCATCAGCATAAATTCCTTCAGCTAGATGATCGTGAAAATCCTCTCCAATTTTCCAACGAAGCTCGTTGGTCATACTCAATATTCTATCAACAGAATTATTCTCCATACTACACTAATTCACCTGTTTTTAAAGCCTCAATTATTCTGTTGTCTCCTTCAAGGAGCCTAAATGCAATCCATCTGCTATTTGGGATATTCGGAAATTCTGTTTTGATTTCTGTGCTTAATTTTGTGACTGCTTCTAATATTTTTTTGGGAACATTTTTAATTCGTCTCGGTTTACAAATAATCTTTCCAGAAGCTATTTCATCAACTGTTCGAATAAGTTCAGGTATCCCCTTTTGATATCTGGCACTAGTCGCCACAACCGGAATTCCTAGTTCCTTAGCCAGCATTCTTGTATCTATTTCAATATTATTTCGTTCAGCTTCATCTATTAAATTAAGACATAAGACAGCCTTATCTGTTATCTCAAGAATTTGTAAAGCCAGATTTAAATTCCGCTCCAAACGACAAGCGTCGACAACGATAATGGTAACATCAGGTTTTCCAAAAAGAATAAAATTTCTTGCCACTTCTTCATCCTGAGATGTAGACAATAATGAATAGGTCCCTGGCAGGTCTACCAGTTTGTATTTTTTATCTGCATAAGAATAAGCTCCTTCAGCCCTAACAACAGTTTTTCCAGGCCAATTTCCTGTATGTTGACGTAAGCCAGTCAAGGCGTTAAAAACCGTGCTTTTCCCAGTATTGGGATTACCTGCTATGGCAATAACATGATCAAAATCGCCGACATCAACTCCAAGTTTTTTAAGTCCTTCAGAATTATAATGAGCGCAAGAGCCGCATGCTTGATCTTCTTTTTTAGCCATAACTACAATTTATTAATAAGAATTTTAGAAGCCTGGTCTCTTCTCAAAGCTATGCTTGTCCCCTTTACAGAATAGGCTACCGGGTTCATCATCGGGCTATTAAGATCAATTTTAATCTCTGTCCCATTTACAAATCCTAGGTCAAGAAGTCTTCTTCTATTTTCTCCCCTGCATTCTTTTGACATACCTACAATTTTTCCAACTTCACCATCAATCAAACTTGAGAGCCTAACAGTTCCTTCTTCAATTATAACTTCCTTTTTCAACTCAGCCACGGTTATATTCGCAGCTACAATGGGTGCCAATACAAATTCCTCCCCTTCTGAATGAAAAACAATTCGTTCATTATTCTTTTCTTCAACCCTTATAAGTGATCCGATGTAAATATTTGCCGCTAAAATTTGTTTGTAAATAACATCTGGCTCATCTTCTATATGAACAATTCTCCCTACACTATTAATCAGCATTGAAGACAAGGGTTCTCCGTCTATTTCCTTCAACATTCCTTTATTATTTGGGATAGGGTCTCCGTGAGGGTCATACATTGGGTTTCCCAATTGATTCGCTAAAATATCTGTTTCCTCATGACTCAAAACATGCTCCATCTCTTCAGCCATCACATGCCAATCGGATTTATCAAATCCTGTTTTCTCGGCGAGATACTTTTCCCATAACCTGTGCACCCTAATTACTTTTAATGCGTATTGCCTTCCATCTTTCGTTAATTGAAGAAGGTCTCCTTCAACTTTGATCAATTCCATTATTGACATCTTATGGATGGCTTCTATAATAATACCATCTTTGACTTTCAACGAATTCGTAAGTGCATTTATATCTGTTTCAGCACCATAAGTCTCCAATCGATATAATTGTTTTAGAATATCTTCCATCACAGTCTTTTCATTTGACTGATAATTATTTTTTATCAACCAATACCAACCCTTAACAGGGCGGAAAAAACCTATAATCAATATCACTCCTAAAAGAAAGATCAATAAAGCTATAATTGGATTATACTGCATTATCTGACATTTTTTAAACATAGGTTCTCAGCAACATTGCTAGTAATAACCAACCTATGAGTTTTTGTTTCAATATGATAAGAGTTGTCGAATGGTTCTATATCAATAACTCTGATTTTGTCTCCTAAAGCGAGATTTTTCTTGTTTAAATACTTTAAAAAAATTGCGGACGAATCTTTCACACCCACAAAAGTACCCGCTGAACCAATTTTCATATCTTTAATACTCAACGTCTTACTTAACAAAACCCTGCCTTGAGCATCAGGGATTGGATCTCCATGGGGGTCCAATTTCGGATACCTCAAAAACGCATCCAATTTGTTGATGAGCAATTCTGACTTGACATGCTCTAATTGTTCCGCAATGTCATGAACTTCATCCCAATTAAATTGAAGTTTTTGTACTAAAAAGCATTCCCAAAGCCTATGTTTTCTAATCACTTTTAAAGCACTCAAGCGTCCGAGTTCAGTAAGATAAACTCCTTGATACTTTTTATAAATCACAAGCTCCTTGTTGGCTAATTTTTTCAACATATCTGTAACTGAAGAGGCCTTGGTCTTAATTTTACCTGCAATAAGGTTCGTGCTTATTTCATTCCCAAAGTCCTTTTCTAAAGCGTAAATCGTCTTTAAATAGTTTTCCTCTGCCTGTGAATACATAGATATTTTTTTGCAAATATAAATATAATTTTAGATAAGTCTAAATTTTGAAGTTATAATTAATTATTATCTTGAAACCCAAACTATCAATCCCCTAAAATGATCAAAAAATTCCTATCCTCACTGTTTTTTATTATCCTTAGTTCTTTTATGTTTGGCCAGAGTGCCGTTTATGACACTTCTGTAGGATCCAATCTGACTGAAATAGATACTTATCTGGAAGAGAATATCGAGAAAGGAGTGATACCTGGAGGTGTATTCCTTGTGGCAGAAAAAGGCAAAATTAAATATCTGAAAAGTTTTGGTTTCGATGATAAATCAATGAATAAGGCATATGAAAATAATCATATTTTTAGAATTGCCTCTATGACTAAAAATTTTACCGTTGTAAGTATCTTACAATTGATAGAAAAAGGCAAACTTGACCTTGATGATCACGTATCCAAATACATTCCGGCTTTTAAGAAAACAATGGTATTGGACCAATTTAACGGCACTGATTCAACTTACACTACTGTAAATCAGCAAAAAGAAATATCTATTAGAAACCTATTAACCCATACTTCAGGCATTTATTATGGTAGCTTTGAATCTGATACATTAAGAGCTATTTATATAAAAAATCGCCTTATGAGTTTTGGCTTATCAAGTGATAAATGGACAACAGAAGAAATGGTGAATAAAATAGCCGAAGCGCCTCTTGCATTTCAGGCCGGTTCTGAATGGAAATATGGGCTAAATATGGAGGTTCTTGGAAGAATCATTGAAGTCGTTTCCAAAAGTACTCTCGATGCCTATTTTAGGCAAAATATAATAGAGCCTTTAGGCATGACAGATACCTATTTCTATTTACCGAAAGAAAAACAAGAACGTTTGGTAAAATTACACCCTTCTGATACAGTTGAGAATATTATTGACAATCCAATTATTTATTACCCCTATATGATTGGTAATAATCATTTTGCTGGAGGAGGTGGCTTGAGTTCAACAGCCCTGGATTATGCTACTTTATGCATGGCTTTAGCCAATCAAGGCTCATTCAATAAACAACGCATCTTAAAAAAGAAATCTATAAAACTTCTTTCCAAAATACAATTTGCTGAACTAGACAAAGACAACAAAGGTTATAAAAGCAAAGTAGATGAAATGGGATTTGGTCTCGGTTATTGGGTGATAAAAAAAGAGAATCCTAATTTTTCACCTCTTAGTGAAGGATCATTTGGATGGGAAGGTATTTTCAATACCAAATATTATATAGATCCTAAAAAAGATATTGTTATAGTAGGAATGACTCAAATGATGTCATTTGATAACGATCTGTTTTGGGAGAATTTGAACAAGATTATTTATAACGAAATTGACTAAATTAACTGAGTTACTTCATTTTCAATAATATGAGAATCTTATTTAGAAAGCCTTCCATGGAAACCTCCTCAACATCAATTTCAAGAGAATGATCAACAATCATATCCACTCTATTTAGCGGAAATGCCAAGCCCGTCGCAATGCGTCTAAGCATCATCACCTCCTCATGTTTAATTTGATGATCCGCTTTGACCATTATCATCAATTCATATAATCGCTCTATTCTTTCTATGTTATCCAGATGCGCTATTGTAGGGATATTTTCAGGAAACTTTAAAATTTCTTTGAAATTCTCGTCTGTGATATCATATTTTTTAGAAACCTTCGCAAGAAACGCTACTTCTTCAGAAGAAATTTGATTGTCGGATTTTGCTATTCTTACAATATTGGCAAAGTGGCTAATGTTTCTTCTTTGCCCTATTGACAAATACATATCGGAAATATTCATATTACTCGTTTTTAAGGACACACTCAAATATACAAAATAACCCCGTTAAATTTTAGCATATACGTGTAAAATTGATTTAATATTCTGCCCTATTAGGCTTATATTTGCCGAAAATAATTCACTTTGAGTAAGCAGATTATTGCTGAACTTTATGATCGTTTTGACAAGGTCAACCAAATAGTTGAAGTTGTTAAACAGGACAACCAACAAATTGAAATTACCAATTTGAATGGATCTGCATTGTCTATGCTGATTTCTTCCGTATATCGAGCAATTGACAAACCCTTACTATTTGTATGCAATGACAAAGAAGAAGCTGCCTATTATCTAAATGATCTCGAGCAATTTCTTGAAAACAACAAGAATAGTAATCGAGAAGATGTACTATTCTATCCAGGCTCCTATAGAAGGCCATATCAAATAGAAGATACAGACAATGCCAATATACTCCTGCGAGCAGAAGTATTGAACAGAATTAATTCTCAAAAAAAACCTGCGTTGATAGTTACTTACGCAGATGCTCTTTTTGAACAGGTAATTACTAAGAGCGAATTGAAAAGAAATACACTCAAATTGGCCGTGGCAGATACGCTTTCTCTTGATTTTATTCATGATCTATTACACGAGTTTAAGTTCAATAGAGTTGATTTCGTTGTAGAACCCGGAGATTTTGCCATTAGAGGAGGAATAATTGATGTGTTTTCATTCTCGAATGACCATCCCTATAGAATTGAATTTTTTGGTGACGAAATTGATAGTATCAGGTCTTTTGACATAGAATCTCAACTTTCGATTGATCGATTGACCAAGATCGACATCATGCCTAACGTCGAAAACAAATTTCTTGAAGAGAAGCGCCAGAGTTTTTTGAAATATATCTCTTCAAAAACTGCCCTATTCATCAAAAACCCTGATCTAAATAAATCTCGTTTAGACAAGCTATTTGTAAAGGCAAAAGAGGCCTTTGAAAATCTTAAAGGAGAAATCAAGCATAGCAGTCCTGACGAACTTTTTTGTGACGGGAGCCTTATAGATCAACAATTGTCAGAATTTTCAAGTGTCATTGTCGAAAATGCAAGTAGAGGGAAGTTCAATAAGACTATCGCATTTGATACTTTGCCACAACCTGCTTTTAACAAGCAATTCGATTTATTAATTGAAGCCCTTAATGAAAATACAGAGGAAGGAGTAACAAATTATCTGTTTTGCGACAATGAAAATCAAGCCAAAAGATTTCATGATATTTTTGATGATCTGGACCAAAAAGTTGATTATCAAACAATAACGACTCCATTATACCAAGGGTTTATTGATCGAGATCTTAAAATTGCCTGTTATACAGATCATCAAATTTTTGAACGTTACCATAAATTCAGATTGAAAAGTGGCTTTTCTAAAAAGCAATCCATTCAGCTAAAAGAGTTGACTAATCTTGAAATAGGAGATTATGTGACACATATTGATCACGGAATCGGACGCTTCGGAGGCCTGCACAAAATCGACGTGGAAGGCAAGAAACAAGAGGCCATAAAACTTATTTATGGAGAGAGGGATGTTTTGTATATAAGTATACATGCCTTGCATAAAATTACTAAATACAACGGTAAAGAAGGAAAGGCTCCTAAAGTTCATAAACTGGGATCGAATGTTTGGAAAAATCTCAAACAAAAAACAAAAGCTAGGGTAAAGCATATTGCATACAATCTTATAGAACTCTATGCGAAAAGAAGACTTCAAAAAGGTTTTGCCTTTAGTACAGATAGCTACTTACAGCATGAATTGGAAGCAAGTTTTATATACGAAGATACGCCTGATCAGTTAAGTGCAACTGTGGCGGTTAAAGAAGATATGGAAAAAGACCAACCCATGGACAGATTGATTTGCGGAGATGTTGGGTTTGGTAAAACTGAGATCGCAATAAGAGCTGCCTTCAAGGCTGTTGACAACGGAAAACAAGTTGCAATATTAGTACCTACAACTATATTAGCCTTCCAGCATGCAAAAACCTTTAAGGAAAGGCTAAATGATTTTCCATTAAGAGTAGATTATTTAAACAGATTCAGAAGTGCTAAACAGCGAAAAGATGTTTTAGAAGGACTAAGTGATGGTGGAGTTGATATTGTTATTGGTACGCATCAGCTTGTCAGTAAAAGTGTAATATTCAAAGATCTTGGTTTATTAATCATTGATGAGGAGCAGAAATTTGGTGTTGCGGTTAAAGACAAACTAAAGACAATTAAAGAAAACATTGATACCCTCACCCTCACAGCTACTCCTATCCCTAGAACCTTGCAATTCTCGCTCATGGCAGCGAGAGACTTGTCAGTGATAAAAACCCCTCCTCCTAACAGGCATCCGATAGAAACTAATGTTATTCGGTTTGGAGAAGATGCAATTAGAGATGCTATTCGATACGAAATTCTAAGAGGTGGCCAGGTTTTCTTTATCCATAATCGTATTGAAAATATTAAGGAAGTTGCAGGTCTTATCCAAAGATTAGTGCCAGATGCAAAAGTGGGAATTGGTCATGGTCAAATGGAAGGAAAAAAACTGGAGGATTTGATGCTTCAATTTATTAGTGGAGAATTTGACGTTTTGGTAAGTACGACTATTGTTGAAAGTGGTCTGGATGTGCCTAATGCAAACACTATTTTTATAAATAATGCCAATAACTTTGGTTTGAGTGACCTACATCAAATGAGAGGACGTGTGGGTAGGTCTAACAAAAAAGCTTTTTGCTATTTGATCACTCCTCCCTATCATATGATGACTGATGATGCTAGGAAAAGAATTCAGGCACTCGAACTCCATTCTGAATTAGGAAGTGGCTTTTATATCGCTATGAAGGATCTCGAGATTAGAGGTGCAGGAGATCTATTAGGAGGTGAGCAATCTGGTTTCATTAATGACATTGGATTTGAAACCTATCAAAAAATTCTGAATGAAGCCATCCAAGAATTAAAGGAAAATGAATTTAAAGATCTCTACCATCAGGACGAAGATCAAATCAAAGAATACGTAAAAGAAGTTCAAATTGACACCGATTTTGAAATCCTTTTCCCAGATGATTATATCAGTAATATTGCTGAAAGATTAAGTCTATACAAAGAACTCAGCGAACTTGAAACCGAAGAGGAAATTCAAGTTTTTGAAAAGAAACTAATAGATCGATTTGGAGAACTTCCTATTGAAGCTGTAGACTTGTTGAATTCAGTAAGACTAAAATGGGTGGCACGCACCCTTGGTTTAGAAAGAGTGATTTTGAAACAAAAAAGAATGATAGGTTATTTCTTGTCTGACCAACAAAGCGATTTTTATCAAAGCCCGTTTTTTACTAAAATTCTCAAATATGTTCAATCTAATGGACAGACCTGTGTGATGAAGGAAAAACAAACAAAAAAAGGCCTTAGACTACTTATTACCTTTATTAGAATCGACAGTATTGAAAGGGCCTTACAGACTTTAAATGACATTTAGTTAACTTCTTGTTGATAAGTCGAGCCATATTTTAAAGTCTCCCTCTTTTTTCAATGTTTATTTTTTGTACATTTTTAAAAAATTAGAAGCTGCCATTTGCAAGGCACCTATGAAAAAAATAACCTCATCATCCCAAAATGATCTGGTCTCGCCTAAAAAAAATTTTTTATGAAGAAAAGCACTACAAAGAAAATTTACGTCTTAGACACCTCTGTTTTATTATTTGATCACAATTCAATCACTAGTTTTGAAGATAACGATGTTGCTATTCCCATTACTGTTTTGGAAGAGTTGGATCAGTTTAAAATCGGTAACGAAACCAAAAACTTCGAAGCAAGAGAAGTAATTCGATTTTTAGATAAATTGTCTGGTAAAAACGGATTAAACACTTGGATGGAGCTTGGAACAAACAAAGGAAAGATCAAAGTAATTATGGATCAACTTTCTTTGGAAAAATTAGATGCTGAAGAAATTTATGGAAATACGACAAATGATAACAAGATCATTAATGCTGCAATGTCTTTACAAAATGAGGAGAAGGATCATGCCATAATTTTAGTGTCCAAGGACATTAATCTCAGGATAAAAGCAAGAGCTATTGGCCTTGTTTCTGAAGATTACGAGACCGGTAAAGTCAAAAACATAAAGAAATTTTCAGAAGGTTTGCCTGTAATTGACAATATAGATGCTGATGTCATTCAAAGCATTTACCAAAAAAATCAGGTGAAAGAGAAAGGCATTCTGGGCAAAGAAAAAATCACCAACGGCTATTATATTCTCAATAATTGCACTAATTCAGTTCTTGCCAGATACAATGGTATAACTGATGCTATCGAAAAGGTCGATAAAAAATATGTCTTTGGTATCAAACCACGCAACGCTGAACAAACCTTTGGGTTAAACGCCTTACTGAATGATGATATAAAACTGGTAGCCTTAGAAGGAGTTGCCGGAACAGGTAAAACCTTACTAGCTTTAGCTTCTGCCTTGGAACAAAAAAATAAATATGATCAGATTATTCTTGCCAGACCAATTATTCCTTTGAGCAATAGAGAAATTGGGTTTTTGCCAGGTGATGCCGAAGATAAAATATCGCCATATATGCAGCCTCTTTGGGACAACTTAACTTTTATAAAGAACCAATTTAAGGCTAACGAAAAAAAGGGTAGGGTCTTGCAGCAAATGCAAGAATCTGGATTACTTACTATTACGGCTCTTGCATTTATTAGAGGGCGCAGTCTTACCAATGCATTTTTCATTATTGATGAGGCACAAAACCTTACGCCTCATGAAGTAAAAACGATTATCACAAGAGCTGGTGAGGGTACCAAAGTAATCTTTACTGGAGACATCAATCAAATAGACACTCCGTATATGGACGAGCATAGTAACGGCCTTACCTATTTGATAGACAGGCTAAAAGGAAATTCACTCTTTGCCCATGTTAAACTGGAAAAAGGAGAACGTTCTGAATTGGCCAACTTAGCAAATGATATGCTTTAACAATTTTTTCGAATGGTTATAAACTCAGGGTTTCAATTTTACGAAACCCTGAGTAAAACCTAGCCCTCCAAAGTCAAAATATTTAATTTTGCTCCTTTTTGTTACAAAAAGATCATTGATTCGTCATAAGGAAAATCCCTATCATGAAAAAAATATTTTTGTTATTGATCATTGTTACTTTCTCTTCTTGTGCCATAAACTCTTCTTTTAATACTTTTTATCAAGATCATGAGGATGACTCAGAATTTTCCTTTGGCCTTAGCAGCTCACTGATAGCGAATTTCTTACCGGATGATGATATTGAAGACCTCAAACCCTTATTGAAAAAAGCCAAGCATATTCGAATTCTTGTGTTTTCAGAACATGCAGAAGATAAAACTGAGAAATTCGACAAATTCATCAATAAGTCAAAATTTGAAAAGGTCGTTAAAGTTAAAAGTAATAATGATAAAATAGGATTTTTTACACTGAAGAGAAATAAGAAAATAAAAGAAATCGTTCTTGAAATTTCATCAGGAGATCAGCTTGTTTTGGTTGGCTTAAAAACAAACCTTACACAGGAAGATATCGACAATATATTCAAGGGTTCAAAGAACGAAAAACCCGTTATGTAACATCAATTTTTCGAACCATTCTCGA
>CAYMKR010000009.1:0-23629 GCA_964390865.1 uncultured Flavobacteriaceae bacterium
TAATTGCAACAGAAAAACATATAAAATACGCCCTGGATATCAGTCAGACAATAGACAAGTCTGCTGAACAGAGAGGAACTGGAATTGCCAAAAGAACCCCCGAGTATATTGAAGTGAAAATTGGAAGCGGGAATGCGGTCATAGCTTTGGAAGGTGAAAAATTTGCAGGGTTTTGTTATATCGAAACATTTGGTGAAAAAAACTTTGTCGTCCACTCTGGCTTAATAGTTCATCCGGATTTTAGAAATCAAGGTTTGGCAAAGAAGATAAAGACCAGGGTTTTTCAATATTCAGAGAAAAAATATCCCGGTTCAAAAATCTTTGGCATAACAACAGGTTTGGCAGTTATGAAGATCAATTATGAACTAGGTTATAAACCAGTAACTTTTTCTGAATTGACCGATGACCCTGAATTTTGGAAAGGTTGTCAAACTTGCACCAATTATGACGTGCTCCAGAGAACAGATAAAAAAATGTGTCTTTGTACTGGGATGTTGTATGATGGGAAAAAAGATGTAAAAAAGGACCATCCATATGATTCTAAAAGCCTTAGTAGGTTGAAAAGAATCAAACAAAGTTTGTTTTTAAAGAAAAAGGATTTGACTAAGAAAAAATCAGATAAATCATAAGTCCATATTCATCCGGATGTGATGAAATTGGTACAATAAATATTTAAAAAATGAAAAAATTAGTATTGGCATATAGTGGTGGTTTAGATACTTCCTATTGTGCAAAATACCTGTCTCAGGTTGAAGGATATGAAGTACATGCTGTAAGTGTAAATACAGGTGGATTTGAAGAAGAAGAAATTGCCTCTATAGGAGCGAAAGCTGTTCAATTAGGTGCAACAAGCTATAAATCTATAGATGCCGTTCAAACTTTCTATGACAAGGTGGTAAAGTATTTGATCTATGGTAATGTCTTGAAAAATAATACTTATCCGCTTTCGGTAAGTGCTGAGAGGATTATTCAGGCCATTGAAATTGTAAATTACGCCAAAAAGGTTGGGGCAGAGTATATAGCTCATGGTAGCACCGGAGCAGGGAATGACCAAGTTAGGTTTGATATGATTTTTCAAACCCTGGCACCAGACATCAAAATTATCACACCTATTAGAGATTACAAATTGTCGAGACAGACTGAAATTGAATTTTTAAAAGAGAATGGTGTGGACCTTCCTTGGGAAAAGGCCAAGTATTCTATCAATAAGGGCTTGTGGGGAACTAGTGTTGGAGGTGAAGAAACCTTGACTTCTCATGCTGGTCTGCCAGAAGAAGCTTATCCAAGTCAATTAGAAAAGAATGATTCAACAGATGTTAAACTTACTTTTGAAAAAGGTGAATTAGTTGCAGTTAACGGTAAAAAGGATAGCCATGTTAATAATATAGAGACCTTAGAAAAGCTGGCGTCGTCATATGCCATCGGGAGAGATATACACGTTGGAGACACGATCATTGGAATTAAAGGAAGGGTTGGGTTTGAAGCCGCTGCTCCACTTGTTATTATTAAAGCACATCATTTATTAGAAAAACATACGCTTACCAAATGGCAGCAGCACCATAAAGAACAATTGGGTAATTGGTATGGAATGTTATTGCATGAAGGCCAGTATTTGGATGAGGTAATGAGAAATATTGAGGTATTTTTAAGTGATACCCAGAAGAATGTGAGCGGCGATGTTTTTATCACACTCCATCCTTACAGGTTTACACTTAGTGGAATTTCGTCTGATCATGATCTTATGAGTTCATCTTTTGCCAGTTATGGAGAAACCAACGAAGGTTGGACGGCTGAGGATGCCAAAGGCTTTATTAAAATCACTTCGAATCAAGGTAAAATATACAACCACGTAAATTCATAAAAATGATCAAGGCAGGAATTATAGGGGGAGCCGGTTACACAGCTGGAGAACTCATAAGGTTGATTATGAATCATTCAAAAGTCACATTGGATTTTGTTTATAGCACATCAAATGCTGGAAATGAGATTCAGGAAGTTCATAGAGATCTTTTAGGTGATACAGAGATGATTTTTGAAAGTAAGATCAATCCTGATATAGATATTTTGTTTTTATGCCTAGGTCATGGTAATTCATCAGCTTTTTTAAAAGAGAATGAATTTAGTAAGAAGACAAAAATTATAGATTTGAGTAATGATTTCAGACTTACTCAAGATAGTTTTTTTATGAATAAAAAGTTTATTTATGGACTAACGGAAGTCTTTAGAGATGAAATTAGAAATGCGCAATTTATTGCAAACCCAGGTTGTTTTGCAACAGCTATTCAGCTCGGGCTTCTTCCTTTAGCTAAGGCCTCTCTTTTGAAAGATGATATCCATGTAAATGCTGTTACCGGAGCAACCGGTGCTGGGGTATCATTGTCAAAAACAACACATTTTACCTGGAGAGATAATAATTTTTCTCATTATAAGGCTTTTAATCACCAGCATCTCGGAGAGATTAATCAAAATATTGAAATCCTGCAGCCTACTTTTGACCATGAGGTAAATTTTGTTCCCAATAGAGGGAATTTTAGCAGAGGTATTTTTGCTACAGCCTATACCAAGTTTGATGCTGGTATTGAGGAGGCAAAAAGTTTGTATAAAGATTTTTATAGCGATGCCATCTTTACATATGTGTCAGATCAAGACATATTTTTAAAACAGGTGGTTAATACAAATAAATGCTTGATCCATTTAGAAAAACATAAAGATAAGTTATTGATTACTAGTGTTTTGGATAATTTGTTAAAAGGGGCCTCTGGGCAGGCCATTGAAAATATGAACCTTATGTTTGGCTTTGGCCAAAATGAGGGTCTTAGATTGAAAGCTAACTTTTTTTAAAATTATAATATGAAAATAGCCATCATTGGAGTGGGGAACTTAGGCTACTCAATAGCCGTAGGAATCCTTAGTCAAAAAAAGGAAATTAATTGTAAATCACTGTATTTGACCAAGAGGAATACTGCTTCACTCAACCATTTTGAAAAAGTATCTCTGGTAAAAACAACTAGTGATAACAGAAGAGCTGTCAAATATTCAAATGTGATAATTCTAGCCGTTCAGCCAGCGCAGCTAATGGAGGTCTTAGAAGAAATTCAAGACCTTATTGATCCTAAGAAGCACACAATTATTTCTGTTGCCACAGGAAGAAAAATTGAAGAAATTGAGGCTGTTGTAAAAAACAATGTGCCAGTGATAAGGTGTATGCCAAATACTGCTATTTCTGTAGGACAATCAATGACTTGTATGAGTGCCAATGAAACCGGAAAGGAGAATTTTCATTTGGCACAGAGCATATTTAATGCGCTTGGTGAAACCATGTGTGTAGAGGAGAGTTTGATGCAGGCAGCAACGGTTATATGTGCTAGTGGTATCGCATTTTGGATGAGGCTCATTAGAGCTACCACACAAGGTGCAGTTCAACTGGGATTTCACAGTGAGGAAGCTCAAAAATTGTCGATGCAAACATGTTTAGGAGCGGCAAGTTTATTGATCGATTCTCAAAGTCACCCAGAACAAGAAATAGATAAGGTAACTACTCCAAGTGGCTGCACTATAGCAGGACTCAACGAGATGGAGCACCAAGGTCTTAGTTCCTCGATCATTAAAGGATTGGTCACTTCTTATGATAAAATTAATCAGATATAATTAATAGTTATGGAATTATTTGACGTATACCCCTTATATGATGTGACTCCCGAAAAAGCAAAAGGATGTTATGTGTATGATGATAAGGGAAAGAAATACCTTGATCTTTACGGAGGACATGGAGTAATCTCAATAGGTCATACCCATAAAGATTATGTTGCAGCATTAACTGAACAGGTTCAAAAAATGGGATTTTATTCTAATTCCATTAAAAACCCATTACAAGAGGCTTTTGCTAAAAAACTTGGATTGGTTTCTGAATGTGAAGATTACAATTTATTTTTGTGCAATTCAGGAGCAGAGGCCAATGAAAATGCCTTAAAAATGGCTTCGTTTGAAACGGGAAAAAGAAAAGTAATAGCCTTTGAAAAGGCTTTCCATGGAAGAACCTCTGCTGCAGTTGCAGCTACAGATAACAAGAAAATAAATGCACCTTTAAATAGCCAACATGAAGTTGTTTTTCTTCCTTTAAATGATGCAGAATTATTAGAAAAAGAGTTGGCTAAAAATGACGTCGCCGCTGTTATTATTGAAGGGATACAGGGAGTAGGAGGTCTGGATGAAGGTTCAAAGCAATTTTTTCAAACTTTGGAAGGATTGTGCAAACAATATGGAGTAATACTGATCCTTGATGAGATACAGTCTGGTTATGGAAGAAGTGGTAGATTTTTCTCTTTTCAACATCATGGAATACATCCTGATATCATTAGTATAGCCAAAGGCATGGGAAATGGCTTTCCAATTGGAGGGATCCTTATTTCAAATACAGTAAAGGCTTCCTATGGTTTATTGGGAACAACATTTGGAGGAAATCACTTGGCTTGTGCTGCTGGATTATCAGTTTTGAATGTGATTGAAAAGGAAAAATTAATGGAGAATGTAAACTCTGTTTCTGAACATTTTTTGCAAAGAATTAATGAGATTGAAGAGATTAAGGCAATTAAAGGAAAAGGCTTAATGCTAGGCGTTTCTTTTGATTTCCCTGTATCTGAAATTAGGAAGTCACTCATTTTTGAAGAAGGTATTTTCACTGGAGGTTCAGCTGATCCGAACCTGTTGAGAATATTACCACCCCTGTCAGTTACAAAACAAGAAATTGATAGCTTCATAGATGCATTAAAAAAGGTGTTGAGTAAAGTTACTCATATAGAAAATAGAATTTAAAGGATGGAAACAAATCTAACAATAGACCAAAGAAATGCTGTTCTTATCAGTATGGCAAGATTGGTTCATGAAGAAAAGGCAAGTATTCTTCAAGCCAATGCTTTGGATATGGCTAGCTATGATAAGAATGACTTAGCCATGTACGATCGTTTAAAGGTGGATGAAGAAAAAATTACGGGCATGATTTTATCACTTGAGCAATTGGCGAGCCAGGATGATCCTGTTGGTGTCGAAAGGTTTCACTTTACGCATGATAATGGTCTCGAGATTTACAATAGGACCGCATCTTTTGGTACCATCATGATTATATATGAATCAAGACCGGACGTTACAATTGAGGCTGGAGGAATTGCCTTTAAATCGGGAAATAAAATTCTGCTGAAAGGAGGAAAAGAATCTTTGAACTCAAACCTTGCGATAGTATCACTATGGCATAAGGCTTTGAATGAAAATAATGTTAGCTCAAATTGGGTGACATATTTGAATTATAACAGAGAAAAAACAAGAACGTTTTTAAGAAAACCTGATCAAAAGATTGATTTGATAATACCCAGAGGAGGAGAAAAATTAATTGCTTTTGTGCAGGAGCATGCAAATTGCCCAGTAATAGTGAGTGGCAGAGGAAACAATTTTGTATATGTTTCTCGCGAGGCGAATAAAGAAAAAGCACTGCAAATTATTATTAATGCTAAGACGGCTAAAATATCAGCTTGCAATGCCTTGGATAAAGTTCTTATAGATACTTCTTTACCGGGATATAAAGATTTTGTAAACCAACTAATTCAGAAACTTATAGCTGAAAATGTTTCGATTCTGGGCTCAGGACAACTGTCGAATTTTTCAGGTGTTGAAGAAACAAAGGATGAGTCTTTATGGTATAAAGAATTTTTAGATTATAAGATTTTGTTGGGCAGTATTGATTCTCTTTCAGATGCAATTTCAATGATTAACACTTATGGAGGAGGGCATTCTGCTTCGATTGTTACAGAAAATAATCAAGAAGCAAATAACTTTTTAGAAGCAATTGATGCAGCTGCTGTTTATCACAATGCCTCAACTAGATTTACTGATGGTTTTCAGTTTGGGCTTGGAGGTGAATTGGCAATTAGTACAGATAAACTACATCAAAGAGGCCCGATTGGTCTTCAACATTTGGTGACAAATAAATGGTACGTATATGGTAATGGGCAAATCAGATAAAAAGAGAGTACTCTTAAAAATAGGAACCAATACATTGACCAAGGAGACGAATCAAATCTCTCGAGGGAAAATTGAGGATATAGGCAGGCAAATTTCTGAATTGAAGGATAGCCATGATTTTATTATTGTTAGTTCTGGAGCAATTGCCGTCGCTAAACAATTTGTAAAACTAGAATCAAGTGGCAAAGAAATCAATGTGAAGCAGGCTTTAGCCGCAATTGGGCAACCACATCTCATGCGAATCTTTCAAGAGAGTTTCAGAGAATTGGGTTTATTGACATCGCAGTGTTTACTATCATATGCTGATTTTAAGCGAGATAAATCAAAGGAGAATATTTATAACACAATAAATGTACTGCTTGACAATCATTATATTCCGATCATTAATGAAAATGATACAGTGGCAACAGAAGAAATACAGTTTGGTGATAATGATAAATTAGCAGCACTTACAGGAGCACTGATGGAAGTTGATCTAGTAATAATTGCAACCAATACGGATGGTATTTACACGAAAGAAAGTTTGGATGAAGAGATAAAATCTACTATTTCAACGGTGACGGATCTGAGCGTTCTGAAGAAGGAAGTATCTGATGGGAAATCATCGTTGGGAACTGGAGGCATGCAATCAAAAATTGAAGCTGCAGAGATACTTAAAAAAGAGCAAATAGAAACTTGGATTGTGAATGGGATAGGAGATAATTTTATAATCAAGGCCATGAATGAGCAAATAGCATTTACTAAAATTTTAAATAGTTAAGAATGAATTATTTATCAGTAAAGGATATCGATTCCTTAGATGAATGGGTAAAAGAGGCGAGAGAATTAAAAAAGAATCCGCTTCAGTATAAAAGTTTGGGCACTGATAAAACAATTGGTTTGTTGTTTTTTAATCCCAGTTTAAGAACTAGATTAAGTACCCAGAAGGCTGCACAAAATCTTGGTATGAACACTATGGTAATGAACTTTGATAAAGAAGGTTGGTCACTTGAATTTGAAGATGGAGTTCGGATGGATCAGGGGAAGTCAGAACATATAAAAGAAGCTGCCCAAGTCATATCACAGTTTTGTGACATAATCGCTATAAGAGCGTTTGCATCGCTTCAAGACAAAGATAAAGACAAGGCTGAAATGGTATTAAATGGATTCCGAAAATATGCTTCTGTCCCGATCGTGAATATGGAGAGTTCAGTTGGGCACCCACTGCAGGCTCTTGCAGATGCCATTACACTGGATGAACGAAAAGCCGAACTAAATGGAAGAAGGCCAAAAGTTGTTCTCTCTTGGGCACCACATCCAAAAGCTTTACCACATGCAGTGGCCAATTCTTTTGTTGAAATGATGCTCAAACAGGAAGCCGATTTTGTGATTACCCATCCCAAAGGATATGACCTAGATCCTGAAATTGTTAGAGATAGTAAAGTTGAGTATGATCAAGACAAGGCTTTTGAAGATGCAGATTTCATTTACACAAAAAATTGGAGTTCATATAATGAATATGGCCAAGTGATTTCTCAAGACCTGTCATGGACCATTAGTAAGAAAAAAATGGCATTGACTAACAATGCTAAATTTATGCATTGTCTGCCAGTAAGGAGAAATGTGGTAGTAAATGATGCAGTCTTGGATGATAAAAACTCTTTGGTTATCGAGCAGGCAAACAATAGAACTTATTCTGCGCAAACGGTCTTAAAAAAGATTCTTGATAGCCTTGGTAATTAGTTTAAATTAGAAGGTATGAAAAAGCAATTAAGTATTATTAAAATTGGTGGAAATGTAATCAACAGCAAAGCACAGCTCGATTCATTTCTCCAAGATTTTGCTTCACTTGATTCCTTGAAGATATTGGTTCATGGCGGTGGTAGAAAAGCAACTGAAATTGCCGATTCTATGGGACTCCAGCCAAAAATGATTGTAGGTCGTCGCATTACTGATGAGGCAAACCTTGAGGTGGTTACCATGGTTTATGCCGGATTACTTAATAAAAATATTGTCGCAAAGCTTCAATCAAATGGCTGCAATGCCTTAGGTTTAACTGGAGCAGATGCCAATGTAATTCGGGCGCATAAGCGAATTGTAAAAGAAATAGATTATGGTTTTGCTGGAGATATTGATGCGGTTGAAAACAAAACAATTGCCTTATTTTTAAATTCGGGAATAACACCTATTTTTTCGGCAATTACGCATGATAAAAAAGGGCAACTCCTGAATACCAATGCAGATACTATAGCGGCAGAGCTTGCAAAAGGCTTATCAGATGATTTTGAAGTTGAACTTATTTATTGCTTTGAGAAAAATGGTGTTCTCAAGGAGTTGGAGGATGATGATTCGGTTATTGAAAATATCAACAGTCAATCATATGAAGAATTGAAAAATAAAGGAATCATCAATGAGGGGATGTTACCTAAAATGGAAAATTGTTTTAACTCCTTGCAAAATGGAGTTAAAAGAGTGATTATTGGCAAACCTGAATTGATTAAAAATAGAAATAAAAAACACACAACGCTTACATTATGACAGTTGACCAAAGCAATAAGGCCAAACGGTTGTTGATTGATTTGATTAGTACCCCTTCTTTGTCTGGTGAAGAAGACGGGACGGCAAACTTGATAGAAGTATTTCTGAAAGACGAAGGGATTAACTACCAACGTGATCAGCATAATATATGGGCTGTGAATGAGGATTTTGATGAGGTAAAACCCAATATTTTGTTGAATTCGCATCATGATACGGTCAGAGCAAATAAGGGATACACAAGAGATCCTTATCATGGAGAATTAGTAGATGATAAAATATTTGGTTTGGGTTCTAACGATGCGGGAGGTTGCTTGGTGTCACTCATAGCCACTTTTATTCATTTCTACAAAGCAAAGGGGCTCAAATATAATTTAATACTTTTGGCTTCAGCTGAGGAAGAGAATTCAGGAAGCAAAGGAATACGTTCTATGGTCCCTAAATTACCGGAAATAGATTTTGCCATTATTGGTGAGCCTACCCTTATGCATTTGGCTATTGCCGAAAAAGGATTACTTGTGCTTGATTGTTTTGCTAATGGAACCGCTGGTCATGCCGCTCATTCAAGAGGTGATAATTCTATTTATAAGGCTATGAAGGCTATTGAATGGTTTGAGAATTTTAAATTTCTTAAAGTGTCGGAAACTTTAAAAGATACAAAGATGACCGTGACTCAGATTGATGCAGGTAGTCAACATAATGTTGTTCCGGCAACATGTCACTTCGTTGTTGATATCAGGGTAAATGATCTTTATTCGAACAAAGAAGTGTTGGATCTTGTAAAAGAGAACGTTGATATAGAGGTAAAGGAAAGATCACTTAATTTGAACTCGTCATCAATTCCTAAAGATCATGAGATTGTTGCAGTAGGAATGGCACTTGGAAGAGAAGTATACGGATCACCTACTTTATCTGATCAGTCAAACCTTAGTTGTCCTTCTCTAAAATTAGGGCCGGGGGATTCATTGAGATCACATACTGCAGATGAGTTTATCTATGAAAATGAAATTGATGAAGGCATCGATCTTTACATAAAAATATTAAAGGGAATATTATAGTCTGGACAAGGGCAAAAAACAGGAACATATGAAATTATGGGATAAGGGATTTAGTACAGATAAGAAAATAGATTTATTCACTGTTGGAAATGACAGAGAACTAGATTTGGTTCTTGCGAAATATGATGTTATTGGATCTTTGGCACATGCCAAAATGCTTCATAAAATTGGCCTGCTTTCTTCTGATGAAATGGGTATGGTTGAAAAAGAGTTAGGTGAAATTTCATCTTTAATTCAGCAAGGAAATTTTATTATTGAAGAAGCCTTTGAAGACGTGCATTCAAAAATTGAATTTATGCTTACTGAAAAGTTGGGTGACACGGGTAAAAAAATTCATACAGCACGTTCAAGAAATGACCAGGTTTTAGTAGATGTTCATTTGTATTTACGAGAAGAAATCAAAGAAATTAGAGGAATGATATTAGGTTTTTTTGATCTTTTGATGAAATTGTCAGAAACTCACAAAAATAATCTGCTGCCCGGCTACACGCATTTTCAGGTTGCAATGCCCTCTTCTTTTGGAATGTGGTTTTCGGCTTATGCTGAAAGTTTGATCGATGATTTATATATGCTAAATGCAGCTTATCAAGTAGTAGATCAAAACCCACTGGGTTCTGCCGCGGGCTATGGAAGTTCTTTTCCAATTGACCGTGATCATACAACAGAAGAAATGGGATTTAGTGACTTAAAAGTGAATTCTGTTGCGGCCCAAATGAGTAGAGGTAAAACTGAGAGATCAGTTGCTTTTGCGATGAGTTCTGTTGCAGGGACACTTTCAAAATTTGCAATGGATATTTGTTTGTATATGAGTCAGAATTTTGGATTTGTTTCATTTCCAGATGAGCTTACAACAGGCTCAAGTATTATGCCTCATAAAAAGAACCCTGACGTTTTTGAATTGATAAGAGGGAAGTGTAATAAAATTCAGTCTTTGCCTTTTGAGCTAACTTTGATTACCAATAATCTTCCAAGTGGTTATCACAGGGATCTGCAATTGTTAAAAGAGGGTTTAATACCAAGTATTCAAGCCCTAAAAGCGTGCTTAGAAATGTTTACTTTTTCATTAGGTTCAATTCAGGTCAACAAAAACATTGTAGATCAAAAGATCTATGATTATTTGTTTACTGTGGAGGAGGTGAATAAACTTGTTCAAGAGGGTGTCCCATTTAGGGATGCATATAAGATTGTTGGTGGGAAAGTAGTTGATGGAGATTTTATGCCGGATAAGAAAGTTGTACATACACATATTGGTAGTGTAGGGAATTTAGCCTTAGACAGGATAAAGGCCAAAATGAATAAGGCGAATGCCCATAATTAATTGAGCCGGAACATATGAATTGGAATGTAGATCTTTATAATGACAAGCATGGTTTTGTGCACCAATACGGTTCCCAATTAATTGATTTGTTAGCACCCAAAGAAGGTGAACTTATCCTGGATTTAGGCTGCGGATCAGGTCAGTTGACTTCCAAAATATCTGAATCCGGAGCCAAGACAATAGGCATAGATAGTTCTGAAGAAATGATTAAGGCCTCACAGGAATTTTTTCCTGACTTGGATTTCTATCATATGAATGCGGATTCATTTACTTTTGAAAGACGTTTTGATGCCATTTTTTCTAATGCAGTTTTGCACTGGGTAAAAGACCAAGAATTAGCCACAACCAACATGTTTAAACACCTGAATGAAGGAGGCAGGTTGGTTGTAGAATTTGGAGGATTTGGCAATGTCGGAACTATCGTCAATGCCATAAGATCGAGTTTGAATAGTCGTGGATTTCATAAAAATGCGGGCTTAGAAAGATGGTATTTTCCAACCATCAGTGAATATACCTCCCTTTTGGAAGAAGTGGGTTTTGAAGTAGTATTTGCCCAACTTTATGACCGACCTACACTGTTAGAAAGCAAGAATAAGGGGATTGAAGATTGGATAGAAATGTTTGGCTCTCATTTTTTCTTAGGCATAGACCCTAAAGAAAAAGCTGCGATTTTATCTGAGGTGCAAAACAATGTTAGATCAAAATGTTTTAAAGATGGACAATGGTATGCTGATTATCGCCGGATAAGAGTTGTGGCTCTTAAAAAATAAAGGTTAATTTGTCAAGGCTTCTTTTAATGCTTTTGCCTTTAACAGGCATTCCTCATATTCATTCTCAATTACCGAAAGGGAAGTGATAGCGCTTCCAACTGAGAAAGAGACATATTTTTTCGACGCGTTGTATAGGATACTTCTAATAACAACATTAAAATCAAAATTACCTTCCGGACTAAAATACCCAACTGCACCTGAATAAAGACCTCTTTTTGTGAGCTCTTCTTCTTCAATAATTTCCATGGCAGAAATTTTAGGCGCACCGGTCATGCTCCCCATTGGAAATAAGTTTTTTATAATGTCCACGTCGTTATCATTTTTATCTACGGTGCAAACCACCGTTGAAATAAGTTGGTGAACCTGTTTAAAGGAATAGACCTTGCATAACTCTTCAACATGAACACTTCCTTTTACCGCATTTTTTGAAAGATCATTTCTTATCAGATCTACAATCATGATATTTTCAGCACGTTCTTTAGGGTCATTTACAAGTGATTGGGCAAGTTTTTCATCTTCGATTTTATTCCTTAAACGTCTTGCAGTCCCTTTGATGGGTTGCACAATGATTTTATTATTTTGTTTTTTAACGAACCTTTCGGGAGAGGCACATAGCAAAAACTTATCCCTCAGTTTTACATAACTGGCAAAAGGTGCCTGAGAAATACGATTTAATTTTTGATAGACATCAATAGTATTGATTTTACAGTCTTCAGCATAAAACTCCTGACAATAATTAACTTCGTAAATATCCCCTCTATGTATGTGTTTCAGGATATTTGTTACTTTCTCAAAATAGTCATTCTTAGAAAGTCTTGAGGAAATTTGACAATTGTTTGAAGGCGGATCATATAGCAGTTTCACGTCCCCAATATTTTTTATATCTATTTCGATAGCATTCTTATATTCCTCCAAATAGAGAAATTCAACCGAGTCATTTTTCCAAAGAATTACCTTTTTGGGTTGAAAGAAAAACAATTCAGGGAAATCTAATTGATCAGGATTCTTGGAGCTAAGGTCCTCTGTGTCGTTTTTAAGATCGTAAGTTAAATACCCGAAAAGGTAGTCTTGATTCTTTTTTCTGAATTCCTTTAGTTTGTCAAAAGCCTTATTCGAATCAGAAGAAAGGATTTCATGCGCTCCAACAGCCAAGACAGCCTCAATTTCTCCATATTTCTCCTGTTCTGCCTGCGTGTTTTTGTTTGATTCAAGGAATACTATATCGTCAAATTTTTGAGCCCACTTTAGCGCGTTTTCTTTTGAAAGATTGGATAATTCATTCGATACAGTCTTGGATATCCGATTCACGGTAAAAACAAAAATTTAATTCTAATATTTATTCAAAAGTATAGACTTTTTTGTCTACTTCTGATAACCTGAAATATCCGAATGCGTAATTCTCAGGGTTCGATTGGTTGACACAATTTCCTTTGATCTCAGCAGGAATGGTGCTAAACGGACCACCACCTTGAGATTGCTGAATAAGCAATTTAATATAATTGTAATAAGGTTCAGAAAGCCCGAGCAGAGAAATATCTACAACATCTCCAGGTTCAAATTCCGTTTCTCCAGTATCTTCATCTTCTATTTTCTCGTAAAAGATAGACATTTTATTTCCATCTGTGAATTCGTCCTTTATATCAATAAGGGTTTGAAATTTATCTCCCCTTCGTTGAAATTTAGACAAGTAGAAATTTTCTATACCTTCAGGATCGAAAAACTCTATATTTACTTCTAATGCATCTTTGAGAAATCCATTTTCTGTTGATTGAAAAACAGCACTGATTACAGAAACAGAGGTCATAGTTTCAGAGGCTAAATACAAGTCCCCATCGTAATTGACCATCAGTGTATAGGACTGCCCCATAACAGGGACGAAATTGTCTGTAGAATAATTGCCATTATTCATATCAGTAAATTGAACTTCTGTTTGGTCAGCATCGTTGATTACTTTAACACTTGCACCTGTTACCAGTGTTTCAACGAGGTTGTCAAAATAGGGTGTAGACATTCTCAATTTGACAACTTGGAAATTTCCTAGGGTTCCTTTTTCCCAATCCATAGACGCTTCAATAACAAGTCTAGGTGTTGCCTCAGACACTTCAATATCGATTACATCTGTACAAGACATGAAAAGTAAGCTGATTACAAAACTAAATTTTATGATATAACTTTTCATTTGTCTAAAATTTAAAATTATAAGTTACAGATGGGACGATGCCAAAAATGGCGGTCCTTGTTGCTTCATTTAATCCGGTTTCCTGATTTTGAGAAAAGGAAATTGAAGCAGCATTTCTCCGATTATAAATATTATAGATTCCGAATACCCATTCTCCTTTCCATTTTCTATTTGGTTTCCCGGGAACTAGAATAGCAGATACATCTATTCTGTGATAAGCCGGTAATCTGTCAGAATTCCTGTCAGAATAACTTGCAATTGACAAACCTTCGTATTCGTATTGACCATCAGGATAGGTGACAGGTCTTCCTGTTTGATAAATGATATTTGCGCTAAACCTCCATTTTTTGTTCAGCCTATAGGTTCCTGTAAATGAAATATCATGGGTTCTGTCATAAGGAGTGTAATACCAATTCCCATCATTGATTCCGGGGCCACCGGCGTTGCCGCCTGGTGTGCGCTGTTCTGATTTGGCCAGGGTATAGGCCAACCAGCCTGTAAAATTCCCTTTATTCTTTCTTAATAAAAATTCTAAGCCATAAGCTTTTGATTCTCCTGAAAGTATTTCAGTTTCAATGGTGTTATTTCCGATAAGATCTGAGCCATCTATGTAATCGATTCTATTTTCAATATTTTTATAATAGCCCTCAATTTCAAGAGAATAATTATTATCTCTAAATTTTCTAAAATAACCAATGGCATATTGATCGGATATCTGAGGTTCAATATATGGACCACTAGGTGCCCATACATCTAATGGGGTTACTGAAGTTGTATTTGAGATAAGGTGAATGTATTGGGATACTTTTGAATATCCAGCTTTAACAGAAGAATGGTCATTTATTTCATAGGCTATGGCAAGTCTTGGTTCTAGGTTTCCAAAAGATTTAATTACATCACCTTTGTCATAAGAAGTTGATCCAACAGGAGATCCTCTTTCATAAATGCCCAACACTTCATTGTAAACAACGGGTTGCTCATTTTCATACGTTACGATTGATTGTCCGCCAAGTCTTGCAAAATCACTATATCTAATTCCGTATTGTAGTGATAATTTAGGCGTAATTCTATGTTCTGCTCCTACATAGATTCCTCCTTCAATGGCTCTTTTTTGATCAAGTTTTAAATAATTTATTCCTGAATCCTCAGAAGTTGGACTTATAATACCAGGGTTGAAAAGGTAATGAATACCATTTATTCCAAAATCTAATTTTATATCATTATTGATATAATAACTAAGGGCATATTTCAGATTGTAATTGTCAATTTGAGAGATCCAATCGAATTCAAATGCATTAATTTCTAGCTGATAGTCATACTTACTGTAATTCACAGAAAGATTAGAGAAAATTTTGTCACTAAAAACATGATTCCACCTTAAATTCCCCGATGAATTTCCATAAGAACTGTTGAAACTATCTGCGAATTTAAAAACGTCTCTTCCAAAATATCCAGAAAGGAAAAGTTGGTTATGTTCGTTAATTTCAAAATTTACCTTTAGATTTAAATCGTAAAAATAAGCGCTGTTATCTTTTAAATCTTCACTAAGTTTTAGAAAAAGATGTGCATAAGACCCTCTACCTGCCACTAAAAATGAACTGCGATCTTTCACTATGGGTCCCTCCACTGCAAGTCGGGTTGAAACGGTTCCTATACCTCCCGTCAGAGCAAAATTCTTATTATTTCCATCCTTTTGTCGTACATCAAGCACAGAAGATGCCCTTCCTCCAAAACGAGCGGGGATATTTCCTTTGTACAATTTGATGTCTTTTATTGCATCTGAATTGAAAATAGAGAAAAAGCCTAATAAATGCGAGGTGTTATATATAATGGTCTCATCTAGGAGGACTAGGTTTTGATCAACAGATCCACCTCTTACGTTAAATCCGCCAGATCCCTCGCCATTATTAGTCACACCGGGTAAGAGCTGAATAGATTTAATGATATCAACTTCTCCCAAAACTGCTGGCATTTGCCTGATAGTAGCCACATTCAATTTTGAAACACTCATTTGGGGTTTCCTAAGATTGATGTCTTCTGAATCTTCAGTTCGAATTATAACTTCGCCAAGTTGGTTGCTGCTTTCCGCAATATCAAAATTAAGATTTTGATCACTGTTTAGAACAATTTCTTTGGTGATATCTTCAAAACCCATGTAGGAAACAACAAACGTATAATTACCTTTAGGAGCTGTTATGGAATAGAACCCGTATTCGTTGGTTGTTGTTCCTATAGATGAATCTAAAATGAAAACCGAAGCGCCAAATAGGGTCTCGCCGCTACTTTGATCCTTAACGGTACCGCTAATGGAAAATTTCTCTTGCCCCCACATAAGGGAAGAGAACAATAGAAACAAAATGGATAATTTTTTCATATTTTTGGGGGTAGCAGGCACTTCTCTTAAGCACCAATAAAATAATTACAAATTGATCAATATTCCTAAGAGGGGACTAACTGTGCAAAGATCTTCCGTCAACAGCTAAGCAGGCTTCTTTAATAGCTTCCGTAAATGTTGGATGTGCATGAGACATTCTAGCCACATCCTCACTGGACGCCCTGAATTCCATGGCAACGACGGCTTCAGCAATCATATCTGCAGCCCTTGCTCCTATCATATGAACACCAAGAATTTCATCAGTCTTGGCATCTGCTAAAACCTTAACCAGGCCATCGATATCCATACTTGCTCGTGCTCTACCTAAAGCTCTCATCGGAAAACTTCCCATTTTATAATCAACACCGGCTTCTTTAAGCTCAGATTCTGTTTTACCCACTGAAGCAACTTCAGGCCATGTATAAACAACCCCTGGAATTAAGTTATAATCTATGTGTGGTTTTTGTCCAGCAATAATTTCAGCCGCCATGGTACCTTCTTCTTCGGCTTTATGGGCCAGCATAGCTCCTCTAATTACGTCTCCAATGGCGTAAATATTTGGAACATTTGTTTGAAGATGGTCATTAACTTCAATTTGACCTCTGTGGTTAGCCAAAACTCCGGCAGATTCAAGGCCTAGACCATCGGTAAAGGCTCTTCGACCCACTGAAACCAAGCAATAATCACCTTTTATTTCAACTTCGTTTCCTTTTTTATCATCAGCTAAAACAACAACTTCATTTCCTTTTCTACTTACGGCTTTTACCTTATGTGAAACATTGATTTTAAATTTTTGTTTTTTTAAGACCTTAGTAAGTTCTTTAGAAAGACCGGCATCCATGGTAGGGATGATTCGGTCCATATATTCAAGTACAGTAACTTCAGCGCCTAATCTTTTATAAACTTGCCCCAGTTCAAGACCAATAACTCCACCTCCTATTACCACAAGGTGTTTAGGAATCTCTTTCAACTCCAAAGCTTCTGTCGAAGTAATGATTCGTTCTTTATCAAGTTCAATAAAAGGTAAATTAGAAGGCTTGCTACCGGTAGCAATAATCGTATTTTTTGATTCGATTTCTTCTGAACTCTTGTCTTCTTTACTAACCACAATATGTGTAGCATCTTTAAAACTTCCTAAGCCATGAAAGACATCAATTTTGTTTTTCTTCATTAAGAAGTCGATACCACCAGTAGTTTGGTCAACAACTGCTTGTTTTCTAGCGATCATTTTTTCCAAATTAACTTTGATCTCACCCGGAATTTCTATCCCATGAGTTTCGAAATGCTTTACAGCATGTTCATAATGATGAGAAGAATCAAGAAGTGCCTTACTCGGAATACAACCTACATTAAGGCAAGTGCCACCAAGCGTATTGTATTTTTCAATTATGGCAGTTTTTAATCCTAATTGTGCCGATCTAATAGCAGCAACATATCCTCCTGGACCAGATCCAATTACGGTAACATCATATGATTTCATAAGTAGTTTTCGATTTAATTGCATGCAAAAATAAGTTATTTCATTCTATATTGAAAACGATTGATCTAATGATTTAGGAGATTTTATTCTGATTATTCTTCTTGTAATCTAATTGCTTATCACGAATATTGACCTTTTTTATAAATGAAGATTTTTTTAAATTTTTATCTTGTAAAAGACATCATGAAGAATAATTAAAAGCGATATGGAATCAATAGATACGGGCTTTTTATTAAAAACATGAATTTTAAAATTATATCAATATAAGAAGTAGCGTCTAAATTGCTGGCTTATTGCCTTCATAAATAAAACCCCCAAGGGTTGAAAAACCATCTTGGGGAGTTTTAAATATATACTATTCAAGTAAACCCGCTCTTTTCAATAGCGCATCGACACTAGGCTCCTTTCCTCTGAATTTTTTATAAAGATCCATTGGCTTTGCCGTGCCACCTTTACTCAGAATATTGTTTTTGAATTTGGTTGCAGTTTCTTTATCAAAGATGCTATGTTCCTTGAATGCTTCAAAGGCATCTGCATCAAGTACTTCGGCCCATTTATAACTATAGTATCCTGCAGAATACCCTCCTTGAAAAATATGTGAAAAGGCAGTGCTCATGCAATTATCTTTTACATCTGGATATAATTGTGTGTCGCCAAATGCCTGATGTTCAAATTCCTTAACATTCTTTAGCTTACTAGGATCGTTAGCGTGATAGGCCATGTCTAACATCCCAAAACTAAGTTGTCTAAGAGTCGAAATTCCCTCCAAAAAGTTTGAAGAGTCCTTTATCTTTTGAACCAATTCCATAGGAATCACTTCACCTGTTTTATAATGTTTAGCAAATAATTCTAAGGCTTCTTTTTCATAACACCAGTTTTCTAAAATCTGACTGGGTAATTCAACAAAATCCCAGTATACATTGGTACCCGATAAATTTGGATATATAGTATTTGCCAGCATACCATGCAGGGCATGTCCGAATTCATGGAATAAAGTGGTCACTTCGTTAAATGTAAGCAAAGAAGGTTTAGAAGTAGTTGGTTTCGTGAAATTGCAAACAATGGATATATGAGGTCTTGAATTAAGTCCTTCGGTTTTCCATTGTGACTTGTAACTAGTCATCCAGGCTCCGTTTCGTTTTCCCTTTCTAGGAAAAAAATCAGCATAAAAAAGGGCAACAAAATCTCCTTCTGAATTTGTGACTTTATACGTTTTTACGTCTTCGTGATAAGTGTCTACATCCGTGATCGCTTCAAAATATAGGTCATAGAGTTTTCCGGAGATATCAAATACACCTTGTATAACATTCTCAAGTTTAAAATAAGGTTTTAGTTGCTCATCATCTAAGGCAAATAAGGCTTTTTTAAGTTTCTCAGAATAATAAGCTCCATCCCACTTTTCAATGGTTTCAATGCCGTTTTTTTTGGCAATATTCTTTAGAAGTTGAAATTCCTTTAGCGCTGCAGGTTTCGCTTTTGACAAAAGCTTTTCAAGGAATTCTTTTACTTTGATAGGTTCTTCAGCCATTCGCTCTTCTAATACATAATGCGCATGTGATTTATAACCAAGTAAATTAGCCCTTTGATGTCTTAGTTTTACAATATCGATAACATTTTGTTGGTTGTCATGTTTATTGTTTTTCATGGCTCTTGAGCCAAAGGCTTTGGCCAATTTTTCTCTCAAATCTCTATTGTCAGCATAAGTCATAAAAGGTATGTAGCTTGGATAGTCTAGAGTAAATATCCATCCTTCAATATTTTTATCATCTGCCAACATCCGTGCAGCTTCAATAACCCCTTCAGGTAAACCAGCGAGCTCTTCTTTGTTTGTTATGATCAGTTCAAAATCATTGGTTTCGGCCAAGACATTCTCACCAAATTTTAAACCTAATTTGGACTTTTTCATATCAATGTCTCTCAAGATATTCTTGTCTTCATCACTAAGATTTGAACCATTTCTTATGAAGGCCTTATAATTTTTTTCAAGTAGCATTTCTTGCTCAGAATTGAGCTCGAAATGATGTCTATTTTGATATACCTTTTCAATTTTTTCAAACAAAGCTACATTTAGACTGATGTCATTGGCAAATGCACTAAGCATAGGAGAAACTTCTTGAGCGATACCTTGAATTTCTTCATTAGTCTCAGCAGCATTTAGATTGAAAAAAATACTAGAAATTCTGCTGAGTTTGTTGCCAGAAAATTCCAAAGGGACCAGCGTATTCTCGAAAGTGGCTTCTTTGTTATTGGAAACAATCTCATCAATTTCAAGCTTAGCTTCTTTGATGGCTGCTTTAAATGCAGGAATGAAAAATTCGTTTTTAATGCTTGAAAAAGGTGCCGATTCGTATGTTGTATTGAAACTTTTCAGTAATGGGTTATTCATAATTATAAATTATTTAATACCCTAACTAGGGCATTGTATCTTGATTGAAAAATTAGTAACATTAAAATTGAGTAAACGGAAATGATTGAAAAATCTATTTCTTAATTCTTTCAGAGGCCTTGATAACTTTTTGTTTAAGATCCTCTTTATAAGATATGATTCTATTTTGAATATCCTTATCAGCAGTCCCTAGAATCTGGGCAGCAAGGATGCCCGCATTCTTTGCACCATCTAAAGCAACTGTAGCAACAGGAACTCCACCTGGCATTTGTAAAATGGAAAGAACTGAATCCCATCCGTCAATTGAATTTCTCGATTTTACAGGAACTCCAATGACTGGTAAAGGGCTCATCGAAGCTACCATTCCGGGAAGATGCGCAGCCCCACCGGCACCAGCAATGATTACATTAATACCTCTTTTGTGAGCCTCAGTAGCATAGTTAAATAGTTTTTCAGGCGTCCGATGCGCGGAAACGATATCCACTTCAGTTTCTATCTCAAAACTTGCAAGAATTTCAATTGCATCTTGCATAATTGGTAGATCTGAATCGCTACCCATGATTATTCCAACCTTGGCCATAATGTTTTTATTTATAAAACTTGTTGAATTCGACTGATAAAAATTGTATTTTTAGAGGCTAAAGGTAAGATAAAAAAGTGTTTTCATAACAATGCAAATCCCATTATTTAATACAGTTGTGTCGTGGATTTTAAAGAAGCGCAAGTACCAGGTTGACATGTTTTTACGTCATCCTGTGGAGGTGCAAAATGAAGTTTTGTTTGAGCTTCTTTCAGATGCAAGACAGACTTATTTTGGTAAAAAATACGGCTTTAAGGATATTAAAAGTTATGCTTCTTTTACTGAGAATGTTCCAATTCAACAGTATGAGAGCATTGAACCTTTGATTGAAAGAAATAGGAGGGGAGAACAGAATGTTTTCTGGCCTTCCAAAATTCAATGGTTTGCAAAATCTAGCGGCACTACCAATGCCAAAAGTAAATTTATTCCTGTAAGTGATGAGGCAATTGATGACTGCCATATTAAGGCGGGAAAGGACATGTTATGCCTCTTTATTAACAATAATGAAGATACTGAAATCTTTAAAGGAAAAGGATTGAGGCTGGGTGGAAGTTCTGCGATTTATGAAGATAATGATACTTTCTTTGGAGACTTGTCAGCTATCATTATTGAGAATATGCCCTTCTGGGCCGACTTCAGTAGTGCTCCAAGCACAAAGACGGCTTTGATGAGTGAATGGGAAACCAAGATGGACGCCATCATAGAGGAAACAATCCAAGAAGACATTACAAGTTTAACCGGAGTTCCGTCTTGGATGTTAGTTCTTTTAAACAGGGTATTAGAGGTTACAGGTAAAGATAATATCCTGGAGGTTTGGCCCAATCTTGAAGTGTATTTTCACGGAGGAGTTAATTTTAAACCTTACAGGGAACAATATGAAAAGTTGATTCCTAAAAAAAACTTTAGATATTATGAAACCTACAACGCATCTGAAGGCTTTTTTGCCATTCAGGATAGAAATAACAGTGATGAATTATTGTTAATGCTGGATTATGGAATTTTCTATGAATTTATTCCTATGGATAAATATCAAGGTGAAAACTCAGTCGCAATATCCTTAGAGGAAGTTAAAACTGATGTTAATTATGCCTTGGTTATTTCGACTAATTCGGGCTTGTGGAGATACTTGATTGGAGATACCATAAAATTCACTAGTATGAATCCATATAGAATTAAGATTACAGGAAGAACAAAACACTTTATCAATGTTTTTGGAGAAGAACTGGTCATTGAAAACGCTGAAGATGCCTTAGAGGTAGCATGTTCAAAACACAATGCTACTGTTGAGGAATATACCGTTGCTCCCATTTTTATGGAGGCGGATAATAGCGGTGGCCATGAATGGCTGATTGAATTTAAGAAGGTTCCAGAAGATATTACTGGTTTCACCGAAACTCTTGATAATGCTTTAAAAGAATTGAATTCTGATTATGAATCAAAAAGGTATTTAGACTTGACCATTGCGATGCCGAGAATACATCAGGCTCCGAAAGGGCTTTTTTATGAATGGCTCAAAAAGAACAATAAATTAGGAGGTCAACATAAAGTTCCTCGATTAAGCAATAAAAGATCCTATCTTGAGGAGCTCCTTGAAATACGTCATAGCGAAGCAGGTTGAGCCACGACATTGTCATTGGTAATCCAAGCCTCACATAGTACCGGAAATTCACCGTCTAAATCACCAGCCTCTTGAAAGGCTTTATAATCTATCCAAACAAATCCATCATTCCCCCAGCTTTTCCCCCAAGAATTTACAACCTTGAAGGCGTTCATCTCATCGCTATAACCAACAACTAACATGGCGTGTCCTCCAGCTGGATTTTTGAATTTTCTATACATATAGATGCCATTTTCATCCCTTGCTCCAAAATAATCTCTGTCAATTGTTATGGCGATTACTACCGGCTGCCCATTTAGTAAAGAAGCCTTTGTGTGTTCGTAAACAAGATCCATATCAAAGTAAAAGTAGTTGTCAATTTTATTAGGCTGGGCTAAAACTTTTTGTAAATCGTTTGGCTGGGTATCGCATTCATTCTGATTATAAGGCATGATATTCAAATCTACTATGCCCTGACTTTTAATAGTATCTAAGGCGTCCTGAATAGCAGAGCCGCCATCACAACCTGCAACCTTTATTTGATTATAAATATAAGCTGGACTCAATTTAAAGTCAGAATTTAAAATGCCATTTTGAACACTTTCATAATTCTCCTGATAACTTTTTAAATAATATCCGGTAGCCCAAGCAACACAAGATCCTTGACTGCCCTGTGACCCTACTTCAGGTAAAAATTCAGATATATCGTATTCACTGGGGAGTATTGCAGTAATGTCAATTTCTATTTCGGCGATGTCAGCATCAGGTTCACTATATCCATAACAGTAGCCACCTCCAATTCCTAACTGATGAATGTCAACATTCTCCACATTTTCTATTACTGGATCTCCTTCTTCATCAGTAGTATATTCTTGCCTAATGCCTGAATCAAGTTCAAAACTACTATCACAAGAAATAAGAATTAACAAGTATAAAAGAAGCGATATTTTTTTCATGAATATTACTGATAAGTTTCAGCCTAAAACTGCAAAAGCTATGCCATTAATATAAAGAATATTACTTTTCTCTGTCAATCACATAGTTTACCATGGTCATTAAAGAGTCTTTATAGGTCGAATCTGGGTAAGTATTTAGAATATTGATAGCCTCGGATTGATATTCTTTCATTTTTTCAATAGTGTATTCAATACCACCATTTGATTTTACAAATTCAATAACTTCTTTGACGCGTACTTTATCCTTGTTGTGATTCTTGACCGAGTTGATTAACCATTTCCGTTCTTTTCTAGAGCAATTGTTGAGGGTGTAGATTAAGGGTAAGGTCATTTTTTGCTCCTTAATGTCGATACCTGTTGGCTTGCCAATTTTTGCTTCTGAATAGTCAAAAAGGTCATCCTTGA
>CAYMKR010000010.1:0-22904 GCA_964390865.1 uncultured Flavobacteriaceae bacterium
GATGCTCTACCAACTGAGCTACCAGGTCAAATAATTCGGATGCAAAGATACATTCAATTATTAATAAAACAAGCGTTTTTTTTAAAAAAAAATTAAAGATATTTGTCGACATTTTACAACACTCTGAATCAGTAATTTATGAAGACAATACTTTTGGGATATATGGGAAGTGGAAAGTCAACAGTGGCAAAGCTTCTTGCTAAGGCGTTAAATTTATCTTTTATTGATCTTGATAATTATATTGTCCAAAAGGAAGGAAGCAGCATTAAAGAATTGTTCAAAAACAAAGGCGAGATCTATTTTAGATTGCAAGAAAGTAAATATTTAAAAGAAGTCCTAGTTGATGTAAAGCCTGGAATCATTGCACTAGGAGGTGGGACACCATGTTATTCAAATAATATGGAATTGATAAAGAAATATTCCAAGTCTTTTTATCTAAAAGGAAGTATTGCAACTATTTGTCAAAGATTGACATCAGAAAAGAACCAGCGCCCCTTGATTGCTTCACTGAATGATGAACAATTAACAGAATTCATCGCCAAACATTTATTTGAAAGAAGGGATTATTATGAACAAGCCACAGAAACTATCAGTATAGATGGTAAATCGGCAGAAGATATTAAAGACGAGTTGATGAAGACCCTAAAAATTAATTAAGCTATTCTAAGAAGGCCTGAGCCTGTTTTCCTTCAAATTCCACACAGATATGCTCCTGCAACGATGTAGACAGTGAAATGCCCTTAAAATCGGCTTTGATTGGGTATTTTTTATGATTTCTGTTTACCAAAACCACAGTTTTGAAACGTTTTAGTGGAACTTCTAAAAACAATTTAGCAGCATAGATCAAAGTAGTTCCCGAATTCAGAACATCATCTACCAGTACCAAAGATTTATTCTTATACGCTGATGAAGACAAACTTGTAGAAATAGGCTCGAGAGGTTTCTTTTTGTCGATAATTACTTCGCATAAAACAACTTCAATTGGCGATATCTTTTCCAAAGCCTCCTTAATACTCTTGGCAAAAATATAGCCATTCTCTTTGATGCCGGCTAAAATTACTTGTTTTTCATTGATGTTTGATTCATAGATCTGGTAAGCAATTCTTTTGGTCTTATGCTGAATTTGCTCATTATTTAGGATTATCGTTTTTTGCATCTTCGATCAATTTATCTTTTCAAAAATAATAAAAAGTTCTTTCCCAAGTCTAGGTTTTATTGAATTATAACAAGGAGCTAGTGTCTTGAGGTTAAATCGCTTTTTAAAATCAATGGTATAGGCGTCTTCACTTCCTCCAAAAGGTGGTCCGACACTATCCAGTCGAAAATCAAATAGCAATCCTACTAGCTTTCCATCATATTTAAGCAAAGCTTTCATTTTATCTATATAATCAACTCTCAAAGAGGGGTCTAGCGCACAAAAAAATGTTTGTTCAATGATAAGATCATACTGTCCTTGATGCTCAAAAAAATCTTCTTTAAGTACATAATTTTTTGGAAAGCCAGGAACCCTTTTCTTTAAATTGTTGAGGGGCTCATCAGCAATGTCAAGCACGGTCACATTTTTGAAACCTTGTTCAAACAAATAGCCCGCTTCATATGCATTACCTGCACCAGGAATTAAAATGGAAATATCCTTATTTTCTAATTGGTCAACATAGTCTTTAAGAGGTGGGGAAACTGACCCCATATCCCAGCCAATTTGATTTGCTTGGTATTTTTGACTCCAAAATGACTGATCAAATTTCTGTTTCTTCATCATTATAAGTGTCAATATCGCGACGGTCCTTTTTGGTAGGCCTCCCGGCACCTTTCTTTCTGTAATAATCTTTAGAAAACTTTAAAATATCTTGGTTTTCAAAGGCTTCTTTAGGGGTAACATCCTTTCTATATAGATCAACCAACTTAGCACCAACCCTGTTGGCAGGAACGTCAATAACCATCATTTCATAATTGATTTGATTTTTACGAATGGTTATTTTTTCTCCAGAAAACACATCCTTTGAAGGTTTTACATTTGTACCGTCAATTTTAATATGCCCTTTTTTACAAGCCTCTGTAGCTATACTTCTCGTTTTGTAGTAACGGGTGCACCATAAGTACTTGTCTATGCGCATAATACAATAATTCTATACATGACCTAAAAGTAATTAATCTATTTCATCAAGCACATGATCTATATACATTTCCTGTTCAAATTTATTTTCAGGCAAATTAATCTTGATTTGTCGGGCCTGTAATTGCATTTTTGATAATGACTCCTTACTCCTTATCCCACTAATATCATCTAAAGCTGCCTTTAATAGTGTTTCGTTTCGATCACCAAGGGGTAAAATATTATTCCAATATTTTGATTCATCAATTGCTATGTCAGGACTGAAACCATTAATATATTCACTCTCTCCATTTTTATTATAACTCTGAAAAACGATAGGTTGCATGGCATATTTATGGTCTGGATTAGCTCTGGACTCGCTTGTATAATCATTTTTTGGGGCATCGTAAAGCGTAATTGACCCCACATTTTTACCGTAAGTCGTAGCGCCAATCAATTTAACCGAAGACATATAGGGTTTTAAGCCATTGATGATCAATTCACTTGCAGAGGCCGTTCCATTTGAAGTCAGAATATACAAACGACTTAAAGTGTTCAACCTATTAATGGTTTCCTGTCCTTCAGATTTCCCTTCTTCATCATATCTGGAAAGTTTGTTTTGAAAATTATATCCGTCATTTTGGTCAGAATGCTTCTCGTTAAACACCAAATTGACAAATCTTCTGGTTCTTGCATTTTCGTAAATCATACTTGCAAGATATGAAGAAGTCAATACCGATCCTCCTCCGTTAAACCTTAAGTCTAATACCAATTCATTTATACCTGCTGCTTTGAAGTCAGCAAAAGCAGCGTTCAGTTCGTCATTAAAAGAGTTGCTAAATTGATTATACACAAGATAACCTACTTTCTTTCCTCCAATATTTTCGAACACTTTTTTAAAATGAACAGGATTTGAAGCCACCAAGGCTCTGGTCATTGTCTTATCTTCTATATGAATCAAGACCCTATCTTGCTCAGATGCAAATGAAAGGGTTACTGATTCATTTGATAAATTGCCATAAACCTCATTGATATTTTCGGTATTTAAAGTAGTTCCATCAATGCGGTATATGATATCTCCTCTTTTCATATTGGCTTGATCAGCAGGGGAACCTGGTTCAACCATCAGTATATTGAGTATTACTTCATTTGAGGATTCGCTAATTTCTATGATTCTTGAAGTAAATCCAAATCGTGTTCGAATTCCCTGAAAAGAATTTTTTTGAACCTCATAATCTTCTACGAACCAAGAGAATCTATCTACAGCATTCTCTGAACCAACTACACGACTGTGTTTATAACACAAGTCTAACATAAGTGTTTCATAATCAGAATAACCGTTTAAAAAATTGTAATAATCTTCAACCACATCATCTTTAGAGTCATTAAGTGGTGCTGATTCTACTTTCCAGTTATACCAAGAATTTAAACCTTTCCAGATAAAATCATTTACCGGATCATTTAATCCCTCTTCTTCATTAAGATTAAGTGAATCAGCACAACTGACAACACTTAAAATTACCAATACAAAAGTCCAAATTAAGGTATGCTTCTTCATATTCATTTTTCATGTTTGAAAATCGCCAATTCATTTTAGAATTAGAAATATACCATATGCATCAAGCAAAAAATGGGCCAAACATTAAAACTTTTCGATACTACTTATTTTTTTGATTGCATTTTCTTCATGGCATCTTGAATCTCAGGTCTTGTAGCAATTAAACTTGTCCCAAACTTTTGCTCTAACCTATAGTCAGTTATTTTTTCATACTGAAAAGTCTTTGAATCCATTGCCTTGGCAGAAATACCAATAATATCATTTATTGCTGCTCTTAACAAAGGCTCATTACTATTGCCAATTACACCCATATTACCAAGATCTTCAGATATTAAAATATCAGGCTGAAGCCCTCCTTGAGGGCTGCCTCCATCTCTGTTGCTAAACCTGTATATAATGGGCTGAATCGCATAAGTGTGATTAGGGTTAGCACCCTCACTAGAAAAAATTGCTTCAGAATCATAAATAGTAATCGAACCAGTATATTTTCCAAAGGTTACTTCTCCAACTAAGGTTACATCAATGTATGGTTGCAAACCATTGATCAATGATTCACTTGCCGAAGCAGTGCGGCTCAAGCCAATAATATGCACGCTACTTAAATTTAAACTATTAATGGTTTCATCAGAGAAACTCCCAGATGTTTTATCATCAAATAATGTTTGCAAAGATCCAGGATCCTCTGCTTCAAAGAATTCTTGATATTTACTGTTCCATATTGTCTTTCCATAGACTTGTCCCTTGAACTGCCCAGTAATCATAGTTGCCATGGCCGTTTCTACAGCATCAAATCCTCCACCATTATATCTTAAATCCACGATTAAATCAGTGACACCACTATTCTTCAACTGTAAAAAAGCGGCATTTAATTCGCTCTCTTGGGAAGAAAATTGAGTATAATGAATATAGCCAATTTTCCTTCCAACTTCTTCAATGATACTAATCTTATTTACTGAAGGCTCTGTATAATTTGTTTTAGTAAGTTCTACCGAGTTTCCAGTAGGTGTAATAGTATTTCCTATGATTTCAGAAATTGCCAATGTATAAGTCGTGTTATCAGAAAATAACAATGATCTGTAATTAGCAAGTGTTAACTCTTCTCCATCAACCTCGGTAAAAACATCACCTCGTTTAATATTTTTCCCATCCGCATCTGAACCTGGCAGAATCAATCTAATATATCCAAGAACTTTATCATCAGAGCCATAAGTGGTCAAACCAAAATCAACCCCATTAGAAAGTGAGATTCCTTGGAATTGATCTTCAAGCACATTATAATCATCAACAAAAAAACTAAAAAAGTCTACATTCTGCCTGTCATATAACAAGCTGTAGAAAAAACTTTCAGGTTCTTCTGATGTTTGTAAATAAGCTTCATATTCTTCCTGGCTGGCAAAACGATCATCTGCAAGAATAGGAACATCACCCTGCCAAAGATAAATATCATTCATACCAGTCCAAATAAAGTCATTGACCTTTGCATTGGGGTTAAGTTCAACAATCTCAACTTTTTCAATTATTTCGTTTGATTCACTACAACTAATCACACCAATAAGTGCTAGAGCAAAAGCCCACATCGAAATGTACTTTGTCATTATTATCTTTTTTCTTTTTAATAGGACGTAAAAATAATGTTTTTTTTACTTTTTTTTTAAAATCCTTGTAACAAATAAGAAGATGTGTCGTGTTAAAGGTGTAGCAAGATTTGATAAATTGCTTTATTATTTAGAATCAATGAACCAAGAGGAATTTCTAGAAAAGGTTTTACCATTTAAAGACAAAGTTTTTCGACTAGCGAAAAGATTGTTAGTTTCTTCAGATGAAGCAGAAGATGCAACCCAAGAACTGTACTTTAAACTTTGGAAGAATAAGGCTAAGATCGAGAGCTACGATAACGTAGAGGCTTACGCCATGATGATGACTAAAAATTATTGTCTGGATCAGTTAAAATCTAAAAGAGCCTCAAATTTAACGCTGGTTCATAATAATTATAAGGATGAATCAAGTGAACTTGAAACGAGTATAGAATTCAAAGACAGTGCAAGCATCATCAAAAGAATGATGAATGATTTACCTGAGAAACAAAGAATGATTATACAATTAAGAGATGTGGAGAATTATGAATATGCCGAGATTGGAAAAATCATGAACATGGAGCCCACAGCGATTAGGGTAGCCCTGTCTCGGGCGAGAAAAATATTAAGAGAAAATTTTATTAAAAAGCAGAATTATGGAATTGGCTAAAATTGAAAATTTATTGGAAAAATACTTTGAAGCAAAAACCACTATACAGGAGGAAGCTATTTTAAAAGAATATTTTGCCCAAGCTGAAGTACCAGCTCATTTAAACGAACACAAAGAGATGTTCAATTTCTTTAGCGATAGTTCTTTAGAGACTTCAAGCAGATCAATAGAGTTAACAAAGAAAAGTAAAAAAAGTATAAATATTAAATGGTTATCAATTGCAGCTATGCTGGTTTTCTTTATCGGAATTTATTCAGTATATCAGCAAAATGAAACAGAAAAAGACGAAGCTAGATTGGCTTTTATGGAAACCCAGAGAGCCCTTGAATTGATTTCAAGCAGTCTTAACAAAGGTACAGGAGCAATTGCTCAACTGGACAATTTTAACAAAGGAACGGATGCAATGGCCCAGCTTCAGACTTTTGGAAGTACACAAAGGAAAATATTCAATCAATAATTTAATAAACATTAAAAAATAAGATCATGAGAATTAATAAAATAATTTTAGCAGCAGTATTGGTGATGTCTGGATGGATTGCCAGCGCGCAATCACAGTTCGATAAGTTTGAAGACATCGACGGAGTAACTTCAGTAGTAGTAACCCAGAAAGCTTTCTCATTAATGAGTAAGATAGGATCTGAATCAGACGAAGAATATATGGATCTGATCAAAAATATCGAATCTTTAAGGGTTTTTGCCACTGAAAGTGCTGAAGTAGCAGTACAAATGGAGAAAGCAGCATTGAGCTATTTAAAGTCAGCCAATCTTGAGAAGTTGATGACTGTAAAAGATGAGGGGAGTAATGTAACCATTTATGTAAGAGAAGGGAAGTCTGAAGATTTCGTGAAAGAACTTTTTATGTTCGTGAAAGACAGTGAAAGCACTTCTAAAGAATCAGTGATTATCTCACTAACAGGCGATATAGATTTGAATCAGATTGCTAAATTAACCGAAAAAATGGACTTACCTGGTGGTGAACACCTAGGAAAAGCAAGTAAACAATAAGCAACATATTATGAAAAATACAATCAAAAAAATCTCATTAATAATTTTTGCAGCAGTATTACTGGTATCATGTAATAATCAACCAACGGTACAGGAGTATTACGTGCAAAAGCAGGAAAATGATAATTTTATAGCCATAGACCTTCCGGCCAGTCTTTTAAAAGTTCAAGAAGGAGCTTCTGAAGAAACACAGAAAACCATGGCGACAATCAAGAAGTTAAATATTCTTGCATTCAAAGTGACTGAAAATAATGCAGCAGAATATAAGACTGAATTGGCCGAAGTAAAAAGTATCCTCAAGAGTGATCAGTATACTGAGCTGATTAGAATGAAGCATGAAGGAATTAATATTGTAATTAATTACCAAGGAACCGATGATGCTATTGATGAATTTTTACTACTGGCTTCAGATAATGAAAAAGGATTTGCTCTGGCACGAGTGTTAGGTAATAAAATGCAACCAGAAAAAATCATGAAGATGGCTGAAGATTTTAAAAATATAGATAAAGAAGGAGCGGGTGATGCCCTATCACAATTGTCTGATCTCTTTGGAGATGTAGGAATGTAGATTTAGTCTTAAAATAAAAGAAGCCGCTTTAGCCTTGCTAAAGCGGCTTCTTTTTAACCATTTTTTAACGTATAATTTACTTCATATTCATATATATTTGCGCCACAAACCTTTAATTTCAAAGAATATATGAGAGTTAAATTATTATTGTTATGTTTTTTCCTAAGCATGGGATTGTCTTTTGCACAGGAATCTAATGGGGTAAATACTGAATACAGAGCTGAAAGAGAGAAAGTAAGCGATCTGGTTCACACAAAGTTAAAAGTAAGTTTTGATTACACAAAAAGTGAAATGGCAGGAGAAGCTTGGATCACTTTGACGCCTCATTTTTACAATGTTAGTGACTTGGAATTAGACGCCAAGGCTATGTTGATTCATAAAATTACTTCTAATGACAAGGAGTTGAAGTATACGTATGAAGGAAACAAACTAAATATCAAATTAGGCAACACTTATGCAAGAGGTGAGGAGTATACGGTTTATATCAAATACACTGCAAGACCTGAAGAAGTGAAAGAAAAAGGGAGTGCTGCGATCACAAGTGCCAAAGGTTTGTATTTTATTGATCCTTTAGATACTGATCCAAATAAGCCAACTCAAATCTGGACACAGGGAGAAACAGAAGCTAACAGTTGCTGGTTTCCAACCATTGATTCTCCAAACCAGAAGACTTCTCAGGAAATCTATATGACAGTGCCAGATCAGTATGTGACCTTGTCTAACGGATTACTAAAAGAACAAACAAAAAATAATGACGGTACACGCACTGATTATTGGAAATTTGATCAAAAGCATGCACCCTACCTGTTTTTTATGGGAGTAGGTGAGTATAGTATTGTTAAAGACAAATGGAAAGATATTGCAGTTGATTATTATGTCGAAAAGGAATATGAACCATATGCAAAGGGCATCTTTGGTGATACGCCTGAAATGCTTAGTTTCTTTTCAGATTATACAGGTGTAGAATATTTATGGCCCAAATACGCACAGATAGTGGGAAGAGACTATGTTAGTGGCGCTATGGAAAACACCTCTGCTGTTATGCATGGGGAAATGGCCTATCAATCAGCCGGAGAGCTTGTTGATGAAAATAGTTGGGAAAGCGTTATTGCCCATGAAGCATTTCACCACTGGTTTGGTGACCTGGTTACCACAGAGAGTTGGGGTAACCTAACTGTTAATGAATCATTTGCAAATTATAGCGAATATCTATGGATAGAGTATAAGCATGGTGTAGATGCAGCTGATGCACACCGCCATGATGAAGTTAAAGGGTATATGACTCCGGATAATGAGTTAAAAGATCTTGTTCGGTTTCACTATAATGCCCGTGAAGATATGTTTGACGCCGTTTCTTATAACAAAGGAGGGATCATTTTACATATGTTAAGAGACTATATTGGAAACGATGCTTTTAAAGCAGGTATGAATCAATATTTGAATGACAATAAATATGGAACGGGGGAAGCTCATCAATTAAGACTTGCCTTTGAAAAAGTATCTGGAAAAGATTTGAATTGGTTTTTTAACCAATGGTATTTTAACAATGGTCATCCCATATTAGATATAAAGTATGTTTATAGTGAGGAAGCTAAAATAGTGACGGTACAGATTGAGCAAACCCAGACAGGTCTTTTTGAATTTCCTTTATCTATAGAAGTTTTTGAAGGAGATAGTCCGAAACGCTATGAGGTTTGGGTTGATGAAAAAAGCAAATCATTCTCTTTTGAATATTCGAATAAACCTAAACTAGTGAATGTTGATGCAGATAGAGTTATTTTAGCTAAAATCAATGATGAAAAATCAATTGAAAACCTGATTCACTTATATAAGGTTGGAAAAAAATATGAAGACAGAAGGGAAGCTTTAGAAGGATTAACTGCTCATCAGGAAAATGAAGAGGTTTATAAAATCATGCAGTCCGCTTTATCAGATTCGTATTATGGTTTAAGAATCATGGCTATTGAAAATATTGATCTGGCCAATGAAAATTCTAAAAAAGCGGTCAAGATAATTGAAGGAATGGCTACAAATAACGAAAAGACCTTGGTTCAAGCTAAGGCGATTACAAAGCTGTCAGAATTTGATGACACTAATTATATTGACTTATTCAAGAAATCGCTATCTAGCCCCTCTAGTGCCGTTACAGGAAGTGCTTTAAAGGCATTGTATTGGGTAGATGAGGCTGCCGCTTTAGAATTCGCAAATTCTATAAGTGATGGTTTGGAAAAAGAGGGTCTAAAAGAGACTTTAGTTCCTATATTTATAATGGATAAGACGGAATCCCAAATAGCTTTTGTTGCCGGTAATTTAATTAGTGGAATGTTTTTAAGTAAAGACAGGGCATTGACTAATACCTATAAAGACGGATTTCAATGGGCGGCTGTCAGTTCTGATGAAGAAGCCACTCAAAATTTAGTTGATTCATTTGTTAAGCTAAATGCTCAATATGCTCAATATGGATATGATAAAATAGCAAAACAGGCATTACAACAAATACTTGGTGCTAAAGAAGCGTCAGATTTTGAAAATAAAGAAGTACTAATTAAGATTGTGCAAGAAGGCCTCGTAAGTCTTGAGTAGTTAAGTATTCAAGTGTAGTTCTAAAAAAAAACCTCAGGAGTGTCACTCTTGAGGTTTTTTTTATTTTAAATATTGTTTAAAAGTCCCGTCATCATAAAAAATAACTATTCTTTCAATTTTTTTTCCAGTATCGGATGGTTTAAGGTCATTGTTAGCCGATGACTTAGCCTTAGGTATGTTTTCTTGAATAGATGCTGTTGTATGATCTGTTTGGATAGGAGTGAGGCTATTCGGAAAAGAGCCCTTCCCATTCAAGAGCCAATATAATTCGACATCCTCAAACTCTTTAACCACCTTTAAAACGAAATCCAAACTGGGCTTGTTCCTTCCTGACAGTAAGTGCGAAATACTTGATCTGGGAACTTGAATTTTATCAGCAAAAGCAGAAGCCGATACTTGGTGAAAATCCATAATGGTTCTTAGTCTGCTTGAAAATTCTGAATTGTTTATCATTGTAAACTGTCGTTATTTTACAAATGTAAATAATATGAATGTAGTGGCCTAAATTAATTATCAACAGGTTGTAAAATACAATATAATTAATAAAGTAGTAGTATAGATTATATCATTTAATACGTTGATCTATAATTATTAATATAAAAAATAATAATCGTATAATTATATTTGATAGCTAAACAAATTGTGATATTCAAAATAGGAAGTGTTTGTTTACATTTGTAATCAAAATTACTGATTATATTGTTTACAATTGTAAATAACTAATTGTTTACATTTGTGAAATGAAAAAAATTGACATTAAAAAAATCTCATCCTGGTATGAGGAAAATCACGTATCTGAATTAAATAATCGCTATTTGACATTAGATATATTGATGCCATACCTACTTGGTTTGAATGATATTTTTGATGTTGAAAAAATTGGTAAATCTTATGAAGGTAGGGATATAAATAAAGTTGTTTTTGGAAAAGGAAAAATTAAAATATTTCTCTGGACCCAAATGCACGGGAACGAATCAACGGGAACAAGAGCTTTTCTTGATTTACTGGAATTTTTTAAGAACCCTGGAATTCACAGAGAGCTCTCTTCTTTTATTTTAGAGGCAGCTTCTATATATTGTATACCTATTCTGAACCCTGATGGTGCTGATGCCTACACTAGAGTGAATGCTCAAGGAATTGATTTGAATCGAGATGTCATTGATATGAAAGCTGTTGAAAGTCAATTACTTCAAGAATGGCTAAAGAAGATAAATCCGGATTTCTGTTTTAATCTGCATGATCAGAGAACTATTTTTAGTGTGGCTCCTAATAATAAAACTGCAACCATATCGTTTTTGGCACCATCAATTGACCAAGAGAGAACACTTAATCGTGGCAGGAAACAAACAATGACAGTTATATCAGCGATGAACAATTTACTTCAAGAGTTTATACCTGGTCAGATTGGTAGGTATACAGATGAGTTTTATCCTACGGCTACAGGAGATAATTTTCAGAAGATGGGGCATAATACTATTTTGATTGAATCAGGTCATGCAAAGGGAGACTACAATAGAAAGACTTCACGGAAGGCAACTTTTATATCCTTATTAGAAGGTTTAAGGTATGTCTCTTCAGCTATTGAAGATGATGATCATCTCAGTTATTTTAATATTCCTAATAATGAAAAAAAATATCTGGATGTTATTTTTAAAAATGTAACTGTTGCAGGTGAGATCACTGACATTGGTGTTCTTTTTATTGAGAAATTAATTATGGGAAAGATAATTTTTAGTCCAAGTATCGATCTAATGATAGATTTGCAAAATTATAATGCTGATGAGATAATCGATGCTAAAAACCTTGATTTCAAGGATAAAACCGCTGCAGAGAATTGGCTTCAAAATAGATTTAATTAAATAAAGCACATTAAAAGGCAATCTTTTTTAATAAAAAACGTATTTATTTTACAAATATTTATCATATTTGCAAATTAAATAAAACAAAGTACTTATGTCAAAATTCAAATTGGATGAGCTTGATCATCAAATTTTAGAAGCCTTGATTGAAAACGCAAGAACTCCATTCACTGATATCGCGAAAAACTTGCTGGTTTCAGCAGGAACTATTCACGTTAGGGTAAAGAAAATGGAAGATGAAGGTGTGATCAAAGGATCAACTTTAAGTGTTGACTATAACAAGATGGGCTATACATTTATAGCCTATGTGGGTTTGTTTTTAGAGAATTCTTCAACAACGCAAATGGTTATAGAGGAAGTTAGAAATATACCAGAAGTTACAGTGGCACATTTGACCACGGGTAAATTTTCTATATTTTGTAAAATCAGAGCAAAGGATACCATGCATGCCAAGGAAATTATTTTTAAACTTGACAGGATTCAAGGTATCAAGCGAACTGAGACTTCAATTTCATTAGAAGAAGTGATCAATGACAAGAAAAGGTTGATGCATCAGATCTTTAAAGAAATAGCTTTCTAAAAAAGAAATAATCAAAAATTCAAGGTCCTTCTCATTGTTAAATAATGAGAAGGATTTTTTATTTATTATGTTTGAAAGAGGATAAATTATTCGATATTTGAGTAATAATTTTATCGATCATATTTAGATTTATTTCCCTATGAGCTTTGACTACAATAGCCCGAAATTAAAGGATACACAACTTATTGATCTTTATAGAGCGATGTTGAAATCGCGAATGATTGAAGAAAAAATGCTCATCCTGCTGAGGCAGGGGCGAATTTCAAAATGGTTTTCAGGAATAGGGCAGGAGGCAATCTCAGCCGGAGTGACATTAGCTTTGCAAAATGATGAATATATTCTTCCTATGCATAGGAATTTAGCTGTATTTACCTCTAGAAACATTCCTTTACATAGGCTCTTTTCACAATGGCAAGGAAAAAGTGGTGGATTCACGAAGGGCCGTGACAGGTCCTTTCATTTTGGAACACAGGATTATAAGATTATCGGCATGATTTCACACCTAGGACCTCAATTAGGAGTTGCAAACGGGATATCTTTAGGGCATTTACTAAAGAAAGAAAAGAAAGTGACAGCCGTGTTTTCTGGGGAAGGAGCAACCAGTGAAGGCGATTTTCATGAAGCCTTGAATGTTGCTTCTGTTTGGAGTTTACCAGTTCTTTTTTGTATTGAAAACAATGGTTATGGTTTGTCTACACCGGTGAAAGAGCAGTTTAATTGTGAGCATATCGCTGATAAGGGTATTGGGTATGGGATGGAAAGTCATATCATTGATGGGAACAATATTGTTGAAGTGTTTACTAAAGTAAGTTCTTTGGCTAAAAGCTTGAGGTTAAACCCACGACCGTTGCTATTGGAATTTAAGACCTTTAGAATGCGAGGTCATGAGGAAGCAAGTGGTACCAAATATGTACCACGGGATGTGTTGGAAAAATGGTCTCTTAAAGATCCTCTAGAAAATTTTCAAGCCTTCATTCGTGAAAACAATATATTAACTGAAATAAAGGAAGTAGAGATAAAACAAGATTTTTCACATGAAATAAGCAAAAATCTAAATCAGGTTTTTGATGAAAACGAGATTGAATCCACCTTAGAAAAGGAGTTAATTGATGTGTTTAAACCATTTGAATATCAAGAGATAAGGCCTGAAAATAAAATGTCAAGAATCAGATTGGTTGACGCTATTTCCAAAGGTCTGTTTCAGAGTATGGAAAGATTTGACGATATGGTTATTATGGGTCAGGATATTGCTTCTTATGGTGGGGTCTTTAAGATTACCGAAGGGTTTATTGATGCATTTGGCTCAGAGCGTGTAAGAAATACTCCAATTTGTGAATCATCAATTATTGAGGCTGCCTACGGTTTATCCATTAGTGGAATAAAATCTGTTGTAGAATTACAGTTTGGTGATTTTGTGAGTTCTGGATTTAATCCAGTTGTAAACTTGTTGGCTAAGTCTCACTATCGTTGGGGGCAGGCAGCTGATATTGTATTGCGGATGCCTTGCGGAGCCGGTGTTGGGGCCGGTCCGTTTCATAGTCAAACCAATGAGGCATGGTTTACAAAGACACCAGGTTTGAAAGTGGTTTATCCGGCTTTTCCGGCAGACGCCAAAGGATTGCTTTGTGCCGCTATTGAGGATCCAAATCCGGTCATGTTTTTTGAACATAAACAATTGTATAGGTCAATATATCAAGAGGTTCCGGAATCATATTATACAATTCCACTTGGAAAGGCAGCACTAATTCGTGAAGGTGAGGCTGTCACCATTATAAGTTATGGCGCAGGAGTACATTGGGCTTTGTCTAGTCTGGACAAACTTCAGATTGAGGCCGACCTTATTGATTTGAGAACTTTACAGCCATTAGATGAGGTTAGCATCTTTAGCTCGGTAAAAAAGACTGGAAAGGTTATTATTCTTCAAGAAGATAGTATTTTTGGTGGGATAGCATCTGATATTTCGGCAATGATCATGGAAAATTGCTTTGAATATTTAGACGCACCCGTGATGCGAGTAGCATCACCCATAATGCCTATACCTTTTGCTAAAAACCTTGAAGCCCTATATTTGCCAAATCAAAAGTTTGAAATAATTCTAAAGAACCTGTTGGATTATTGAATTCGTATGGAAGGGTTTTAAAAAGAATAATTTCGTAAATTTGAGATTCTTAATTAAAACAATAAAACCTATCCGATGAAAAAATTACTTTTGTTCTCATTAATTATTCTTTTTGTAAGTTCCTGTGGATCTACACAATCAAATACAGAAGCTAAACCCAGTAAGAAAACCCTAAAAGGCACTTGGGAAATAACTAACATTAAATTTGTTGGCGAAGAAGGCTTATATAAAGCAAATTTGTTTGACATGGCTGATTCTGCCTGTTTTAAAGGTAGTGAATGGGTCTTTATTCCAAACAATGGTTCTGGAAAATATACAATTAAAGAAGGTTCTCAATGTGAAGCTGTGGCAACTAGAATTCACTGGTCATTTTATGAACCAGGAGATGGAACATATCAGTTTCAATTTAAATATGTTGATGAAAAAAACAAACCTATTGACTCTGCAAACCGCGGGTATCGTTCAGTCATTGATTCACTTGAAGAAAATACGATGTTAATGAGAGTTAAGACTACTCATGAAGGAAAAGAGTTTGACGTTGTATTGACGTATACTAAAGTTTCAGAAGATTTCGCCTTATAAAAAATAAATAGCATGTTGAAAAAAATAAAAATTTACGGATTGTCATTGATAGTTGTACTGTCATTAAACTTAAGCTGTACGGCCCTAGAGAATTCAAATAAGACCCAACGAGGAGCTGGAATAGGAATTGCTGCTGGTGCTTTAGTTGGAGGTTTGATAGGTGGTAATATTGGTGGAGCCTTAATAGGTGCTGCTATTGGTGGAGCTGCAGGAGGTCTCATTGGAAACAAAATGGATAAACAGGCAAATAAGATTGAGGAAGCCGTTCCCGGAGCAGAAGTGAAGCGTGTTGGAGAAGGGATTCAAATTATATTCGACGATAAAAGTGGTGTAAATTTTGGTTTTGATAGTGCAGATTTAACGTCTGAAGCTACCAAAAATTTGGATGCAGTAGCTGAGATCTTTATTGAGTTTCCGGATACTGATCTTATGATAGAAGGTCATACTGATAGCGTTGGTGATGAGAATTACAATTTAAAACTATCCAAGAGAAGAGCGGAATCAGTTGTCGCATATCTAAAATCAAAAGGTGTTGCAGCGAATCGTTTTAAAGTTGAGGCTTTTGGTGAAACCAGACCAAGATTTGATAATGCGACCAAAGATGGGCAAACTAAGAATAGAAGGGTTGAAATAGGAGTTGCAGCAAATGAGCAAATGATCGAAGATGCCAAGGCTCAATCGGAATAGTAATAAAGCACTTCTATATTAACAATTTCTGGCTAAGCCATTGTGCTCTGCATTAATTTCGGAATTGTAGTACTTGTTACTATCTATTGAAACTATTTATGACCCACAAAGAAAGAAGTTTCATTATAAAATATAGGGCCTTGGACGGCTTAAACTTAAATTCTAGTAAATGAGTGGTGCTAACTTTAGATCTAACGTAGCAGTTGTAATTTTGGCAGCTGGAACTTCGAGTAGGATGGAAGGGATCAAGCAATTGCTTCCCTGGAAGGGTGACACTTTACTTAACCATATCATCAAAAAAATAAAATGCACCAATGCGAAACATATTTATGTGGTCTTAGGTGCATATCAAGATGAGGTTCTAGCCAGTTTAGATACAAAAGGTATTACTGTAATTATTAATGAGAATTGGTCTTTAGGAATGGGTTCATCCATATCTAAAACAGCTAGTTATTTAGAAACAGCATCAGCTCAATACGATGGGTTACTCTTAACTACAATTGATCAACCATTAATTGATTTAAACACTTATAATAAGCTAATAAACAGCAGTATAAATGTTGAAAGAATTGTAGCCACTTCTTATGCTAAAGGTTACGGAATACCGGTTGTTTTCGACAAGGCCTATTTTCCTGAACTAAAAAGTTTAGGTAAGGATAATGGGGCAAAATCAGTAATAATAAACCATCTTGAACATTTGGTACTCATAGATGATCCTCAGGCTGAAATTGATCTTGACACAAAAGACGTTTATGAAAAATACCATGCTATTTATGGACAATAAGTATAAATTAAACTTATAAACGAGTCTTTATTAATTACTACTTTACAAGTAAATTCAAATTTTCAACTTGACAGCAATACTTGATTATTTTCAAATGACCGGCCTTGATCTTTTATTGGCCTTCACTGCAACATTACTTCTAGGAATTGGAAAATCTGGTATTAAAGGTTTAGGAGTTGTTATAGTAACGCTCATGGCCTTGGTGTTTGGAGGGAAGGCCTCAACGGGGATCTTAATGCCAATGATGATTACGGCAGATATTTTTGCAGTTATTTACTATCACAGACATACACAGTGGAACTTTTTAAAGAAACTCCTACCGATGATGGTAGTAGGTGTTCTACTTGGCGTATGGTGGGGTAACGATATCTCGGAAGAGCTGTTTAAACAAATCATGGCCTTTTTTATTCTGTTGACCGTGGTTGTAATGATTTGGATGGATAGAACAAAAACCATTGGCATTCCAAAACATTGGGCTTTCTCAAGCTTTATGGGACTCTTATCAGGAATCACCTCCATGATCGGTAACCTTGCCGGGTCATTTGCTAGCATTTATTTATTGGCCATGAGACTCCCTAAAAACGAGTTTATTGGAACTGCTGCTTGGCTTTTCTTTATCATTAATGTATTTAAACTTCCATTTCATATTTTTGTTTGGAAAACAATTGATTTTGAGACGGTTAAATTAAATTTATTATTGTCTCCTGCTATAATTTTAGGATTCTTTCTTGGGATCAGACTAGTTAAATTAATCAATAATGATCTCTACAGAAAACTAGTACTTATCGTAACCGCAATTGGTGCTTTAATCATACTTTTTAGATGATATTCAGAATTAAAAATAAACAATCACTAGGCTGATCTTAATTAAAAAAATTTATTATCCTGAAAGCAAGGATATAAGTAGTGCAGCTGAACATATCAACAAAGGCCATACAGCCTCCTTTTAATTTTACTCTATTTATACCAAAGGGTATAAAAAATTGTCTATGGATTGATCGATAAAATGATTCCGGGTGAGGCTCATTCAAATTTAAAATAGCTTGCCATAGGCCTGAAATTATTAAGACCGCTGATTCCAATTAAATCCGTTGATAAGAGCTAAGTATACCTTTATAAGGCAAGTGATGCTATAGAGCGAATTTAATTCCTGAACCAAATCTTTCTTCTTAATTTTAAACTGTGATATTGATGTTTAGAAATTGTTCAAGTTGAATAATTGACTGCATTTATAGAATGATAGCAAAATCACTAGTCAGTATCAAAAGTTATTAATTTAAATAAACAAATAATGAAAAAATTAAGTATCATTTTATTGGTATTGATGATTGGATCAAGTTGTCAAAAAGAGAGTGGAACAAACTTATTTAATGGAAAAGACCTGACGGGTTGGAAGGCATATGGAACAGAAAAATGGTATGTAGAAGATGGTTTATTGATTTGTGAAAGTGGTCCGGATAAAGAATATGGCTATTTAGCAACTGACAAGCATTATAAAAATTTCGAATTGAACCTTGAATTCAAACAAGAAGCTGATGGGAATAGTGGTGTTTTTATCAGATCTACTATTGAAGGCGTAAAAGTAAGTGGTTGGCAGGTAGAAGTAGCCCCAAAAGGTAAACATACTGGAGGAGTTTATGAATCTTATGGTAGAGGCTGGTTGATCAAGCCAGAGGCTTCTAAAGAAGAAGCTCTTAAAGAAGGAGAATGGAATCAAATGAAGATTGTGGTTAATGGTGATACCATAACTTCATATTTAAATGGGATTGAAATGATTACCATCACTGATGCTAAAATTGGAGCAGGAGAAGGTTCAGTAGCTTTACAAATTCACGACGGGGGAGGCATCAAAGTAAAATGGAGAAATATCGAAATAAAGGAATTGTAATTTTGAATTATTTTTGAGAAGATCCTCGAGGCAATAACTTCGGGGATTTTTGTTTAAAACAAGGTTTACTTTTGATCTAAATTATTATTCTAATTCTTTAAATCTCTAATAGTCACCACCATTGCCAAAATCAATAGAATATTACCAATAATTCCGGTATATGGTCCTTTTTGGAGATTGTTAAAATCCAGTTGAAAAATATTGGTAATTAAAAGAATACAGCTCACAATAATGGCAAAATATAAAATGTATGTTTTTTTCATTTTGTTTTAGTTTTTCTTGATGAATGGCAAATCGCGATAAACCATCAATCTCTTTATAATTATGTTTGACTATGCTTTGGTAGCAATTTGTTAATGTTTAAAATAAAGTGTGCTGCTGATATAATCCCGGATTCGTTGTGAAATCATATCTTGGTAAGACCTTTTTTCCGTAAAGCCAGGCTCTCATTTCATCTTGATTGTTAAGTGCAAAAGGCATTCTTAACTTGGTATTGTGAATTTCCTTCATAACACCTTGGGCTTCGGTAGTTACAACTGTATAGGTTTTTGTATCGGCCCAATGATCATATAGCCCGGCCAGCGCAAATAGTTCATTGTCAAAACCGATCTCATATTTTATTTTAGTACCACCTATATGTTGCCATTCATAAAAACCATTGACAAGTATCAAACACCTATTATTAACGATATTCTTAAAAGAAGGTTTTTCTTCTAAAGTCTCTATTCTTGCATTTAAGGTATAATTTCTGTTCCAGGAGGCATCTGCCCAATACGGAATCAATCCCCATTGATACAACTGTATCTCATGCTCATCTTGATCTGTAATAACCGGGGTTTTTGGAAAATCAAATGCTTTTATAACTTCACTCGGGTCAAACTGATCTAGACCGGTAATCTTGGCATCAAATTGTCTTTTTAATTCTTCCTTCTTTTTTGTGATCTTTGTTTGGTAGCACATGGGTAAATGATGTAATGATTCAATGATTCAATGATGTAATGATTCAATGATGTAATGATTTAATGATGCAATGATTTAATATTTTAAAGTACGAAAGCTGTTTCTTCCTCTAGTAGGAGAAATTTATTTTCGTTCTTATTTCTAAATCCTCTGAGGATTCTTTGAACGTCTCTGTTGTCCTTTTTAAGAATCAAAAATTCCTTTAGCTCTGACAGATTACTTACCTGTTGCTGGTCATCGATATAACCGAAACCTTGGTAAATACCATTTTCAATTAGCACGAAAGATTTTTCTTCTTTGTTTCTTCCCCTTTGAGCGATCAAATAGCTTTTATTGTCATTACTCATGTAAAGAATTGCTTCCTTAACTCTTTGGTTATAGTTTTCCAGCGATTCTTCTCCACGACAAACCCCTTTGCACTTTTTGATCTGATAATGAAAGCAGGAATTTACATTAGATTGTAAATGGCAATATTTCGGGCACAATTCAAATTGTTCACAAACTTTTTCCATAAAGACCCTGCTTTCTGTCGTATTATAAAACTTAGTGATAGGGTTTGGTGCATTTTTCAAACTATTCCAAGCCAAATGAATCAAGCCGGATCTATCCTCATAACTAAAAATTCCATAGCCCTCATTGTTTCTTCTTTGTGCCCTGTTATAAATAGGGTAAAGCCGTTTTATCTCTGATGATTCTAATAATAAAGCCAACAGTTCAGACCCTGTTACCTCAAAGGTGATGTTTACTGTTTGCTGGCACATGGCGACTTCACGGTTCTTTTTATCATAAAAATGGCTTAAAACCCTCTTTTTTATATTTAGTGCCTTTCCTACATAAATAATATCATCCTTAGCATCTCTAAAATAATAAACTCCTGTTTTTTCAGGTATTTGATCAAAAATGCTTTTGGCCAACCCAGGCGGTAAGGTTGCCTGTCTAGAACCTGGTTTTAAGAAGGATGTAAAAATACTTTGATCAGTATCAAGACTCAATAATTTCTCGAATAGTATGGTGGTTGCCTTTGTATCGCCCATGGCTCGATGACGGTTATTTAGCGGAATCCCAACAGAAGAACATAATTTTCCAAGGCTATAGGAGGGAAGGCCCGGTATCAACTTTCTCGAAAGTCGAACCGTGCAAAGCTTCTTCCGCTTAAAAGGGAAGCCAAGATCAGCAAACTCCTTGTGAATTACATTATAATCAAAATTGACATTATGGGCCACGAAAATACAATCTGTCGTAATCTCAATTACATTTTTAGCGATTTCATAAAATTTTGGAGCATCTGCAACCATGTAATCATTGATGCCGGTTAAGCGTGTAATAGTCTGAGAAATATTACATTCGGGATTAACCAAACTTTCATATTCTTCAATTACATTTTTGCCATCATGAATTAGAATCGCGATTTCAGTAATACGGTTTCCTTGAATACCCATTCCTGTGGTTTCAACATCTATTATTGCGTATTTTACTTCTTTAGTTATCATAAAATCAAGCGAATTTCCTAATAAATTAATTTCTTCTAAATTAAGAAAGATATTTTTACTTATTTTGAATAAATAATAATTCTTAAAAATCAAATTCAATTGGAAGAACATTTTTTTCAATGCCCATATTGTTGGGAAACCATCTCCATGTTAATGGACCCTTCAAGTCATGAACAGCAATATGTTGAAGACTGTGAAGTCTGTTGTAATCCAATGGAAATCAAAGTAAGGTTCGAAGAGAACGAATTGGTGTCGTTTGAGGTTAAGAATCTGGAGCAATAACAAGCAATCAAAAAGGCTTATGAGAGTTTTGAGATCATTTTCTCACGTTGACGTTTGCTATCAAATCTCAGATAAATGATGATAAGGATTGATAAAAAACTGCAAATTAAGAAACCAATAAAAAGAGGTAATGCCCTCTGGTCAACAAACTTCCCAATATAAATACTAATCGGTACAGCCATCATGGTTGACAAAAAACCGGTAATAGCAGCTCCAATCCCAGCTATATGACCAATGGGTTGCATTGCCATTGCTCTTAAGTTTCCAAATAAGAAACCAATAGAGAAAAATTGCATTGCAAAAAAAGCTAAAAGCACAACAGCACTTGGATTCGGGGTATTATAAAAAAGGATTAAATACAACAATGAGATCCCAAAAAAGCCAATTATGGAGGTGTTTATAATGCGTTCCATTCCGTATTTTACTACCAAAGTACCGTTTAAAAAGGTAGCCGATCCTATTGAAATTGCCAAGCCGGCAAATATAAAAGGGAACTCTTCTTTTAAACCATATTGTGTATGAAATATTTGTTGAGAAGAACTTAGATATACCATAAAGGAACCAGTTACAAACCCTGAAACCATGGTGTATCCAATCGTTTTTTTATGTTTTAAAAGTTCTTTCAATCCATCAGGGAAAATATGTGACGTAAATTTGATTCTTTTTTCAACAGGTAGCGTTTCCGCCTGCCTTTTCCAAAACCAAAAGGATACTAAAACACTAAAAATCAATTGTATATAAAATATAGCTTGCCAATTATAGTGATCTAAAACAAATTTACCCATCGCAGGAGCTACTATGGGTACCAGGATAAAAACGACAGTTATGAATGACATAATTCTTGCCATATAATCGCCACTATAGGTATCCCTGACCATGGCAATGCTGATTGTTCTTGGAGCCGAAAGACCAACACCTTGTAAAATCCGTCCGAAAACCATCCAAAAAAGACTTTCAGAGTAAATACATATCAAGCTGGCAATGACGAATATAACAAAACCCACATATACAACTGGTTTACGCCCTAAGCTGTCTGAAATGGGACCAAAAAGTAAGGGGCCAATTCCAAGGCCAAGAAAGATCATTGTGATCAAGAGCTGTGTATCACTTGATTTGGTGGTGCCAATTGAAAAACCAATATAGTCTAATGCAGGGAGTAAGGCATCAATTGCCAACGCAACAATAGACATCAATGATGCCATTAAGGTTACGAATTCAAACTGCGAATATTTTTGGTTTTGCATCCGGCAAAAATACGTGAAAATATTGATCTGAATGATCGATCAGTAATTTATCATTACATCAATGTGTCAATACATCATTGTTCCCTTATCCAAGTTAGTATAGTTTCCACCTAATCGGTATGAAGGGAGGGCCAATAGTATAATAAATTCTATGGAGGAAGTGTTATTTTTAGTCAATACGCAAAAAAAAAGAATAAATAAATTGACTTAAACAGAGGTTATTGTTAGGTAAGTAGTATTATTTTTTAATAATTTTTTGATAATGAATTCTGTTGTCTTTGAAATTAGTAATCTTAGTAAGATAGATGCCTTTAGATAAGCTGTATAAATCTAAGGTAATTGTATTAGTGCTTTGACTAATCACTTTGTTAAAGACAAG
>CAYMKR010000011.1:0-22194 GCA_964390865.1 uncultured Flavobacteriaceae bacterium
GTGCCGAATATCTTTACAACGATGTGTTTTCTGTAAGAGCTGGTTATTTTCACGAATCAGCTAACAAAGGAAATCGACAATTCTTTACTGTTGGAACCGGATTTAAATTTAGGAGTACCACCTTGGATATCTCCTATTTGATCAACGCTTCAGATGTTAACAACCCACTGGAGAGTACGCTTAGATTCTCCTTAACAATTAATCTTGGTGATTCATATGCTTATTTCTAAAATCTAATTTTATAATTATTTATAGAGCCTGGGACTGTTAGCTTTAGTTTAAAATGAAAATGTTCTTTTTTGAATATTTAGCTGAATAACCTATATTTAAGTATTATTAATCATATCACCCAGATTATGAATGATCATCATATTTCAACAAAGTTTACAATTTTTGATAATCAAGGAGAACTGTCACCTGTTGAAAATGATTTACTAAACAAGGCAATCCTAGCCAGAGATAAAGCCTATGCGCCTTACTCTTCATTTAGTGTTGGAGCAGCTGTCCTTTTAAATAACGGTAAAATATTTCTTGGTAACAATCAGGAAAATGCGGCTTATCCATCTGGCATTTGCGCAGAAAGAGTTGCTATTTGGAGCGCTATGGCGGAAATACCCAATGGAAAGATAAAACAAATCTTTATCTCAGCTCGTTCTGAAAAAACAAGTGTTGACAGACCAATAGCACCTTGTGGGGCATGCAGGCAGGCCATAGCCGAGTATGAGACAAGACAAGAAGAAAATATTGAAATATTTTTTACTGGCGAAATAGGAAAAATCGTAAAGGCCTATTCAATAAAGGATCTACTCCCATGGATGTTTGATAATTCTATGTTGTCATGAGATCAGATATTCAATCAAGGGAAGACCTCTTTATCATTGTAAACAATTTCTATGTTGACCTATTAAAAAGCAAAGAACTTTCTCATTTTTTCGAGGCATTTAGAGATGAAGTTATATTAAAGCATCATCTAGAAACTCTAGTCGATTTTTGGGACAACACTTTGTTCTATTCTGGGACTTATAAGAAAAATGCAATAAAACCACATATTGACATTCATGCCGAAAAGGGAATCCATAGTTTTCATTTTGATCAATGGCTATCGCTTTTTAACAAAGCTGTAGACACGAACTTCAAAGGTGAGAATGCAAATACTATTAAAAGCAGAGCCCTTTCAATTGCAACGGTGATGAGGCTTAAATTAAAGGTGAACTAAGAGAATTTTTTCACCTAATTTTCCCCACTAAGTTTTCTAGCTTAATCAATAAGCCTTATCTTAGGCCCGTATTCAGTACTTTTAAATTCATCTCTATGAACTCAATAATTACAGGAACTGGCAGCTACATTCCTGATGTCGTCAAAAGAAACGAAGATTTCATGGGAAACACGTTTTACAGTGATAAAAATGATCGACTGACGGATCCGAATACAAGTATTATTGAGAAATTTCAGAGTATTACAGGAATCGAAGAAAGAAGGTATTTACCAAAAAATCTTCTAAATAGTGAAATTGCGGCAATAGCTTCTCATCAAGCCATAGAAAATGCTGGAATTGACCCTGAAAGTATCGATCAGATTATTTTTGCGCATAACTTTGGCGATATGGATGGTTCTAACAAACAATCTGACATGTTGCCCAGTCTTGCCTCCAAAGTAAAAAACCTGCTTAGAATTAAAAACCCTGATTGCGTTGCATATGATATCGTATTTGGATGCCCTGGATGGTTACAAGGCATGATTCAAGCGGATCAGTATATTGAATCAGGCATGTCAAAAAGATGTTTGGTCATTGGATCTGAAACACTTTCAAGAGTTATAGATCCGCATGACAGAGATTCAATGATCTATTCTGATGGTGCCGGAGCATGTATTTTAGAGAAAGGAAACGATAAAAAGAAAGGTGTCCTAAGTTATGCTAGTCAGACATTCACTTTTGAAGAATCTAATTATATTTTTTTCGGAGAATCTAATAAGTCAGAAGATGATGAGACTACACGCTATTTAAAAATGCATGGTAGAAAAATATATGAGTTTGCTTTAAATAAAGTACCTCTGGCAATGAAAAAAGCCTTGGACGCATCTGGTCTTGACATTAATAATATTAAAAAAATATTGATCCATCAAGCAAATGAAAAAATGGATGAAGCCATTATTAAAAGGTTTTATCGCTTGTTCAAAACTAATGTTCCAACAGATATAATGCCTATGATTATCAATAAATTAGGAAATAGTTCTGTTGCAACTGTACCTACTCTTTTGGATCTAATCTTGCACAATAAACTTGATGAACATCAAATTTCTGAAGGTGACGCAATCATCCTTGCATCTGTTGGTGCAGGAATGAATATCAATGCCTTTGTTTATCAGTATTAAAATTTTGAATTAATTTTAGTAAAAAGCTTTCCAAGCATTAAATTTTGTTACTTTCGAACAATATTAAATCTGAAATATGCAGCTTACAGATCAAGCCAAAAAATATTTGTTAGAAGCCTCTAAATGGGCAAATTTTATTGCTATTGTTGGATTCATAGCCATAGGACTACTCATTATTATGTCGTTTTCTATTGGAAGTATAATGGCAAATTTACCTGAAGGTTCGTTGGGCGGTTTATCACCCAAATTCTTTTCTTTCTTCTATCTAATTGCAGCGGGTATCTATTTTATACCCGTATTCTTCTTATTTCAGTTTGGACAAAAAACAAAACAAGCATTATTAGAAGATGATCATAACTTACTTACATTTGGTTTAAAAAAATTACGATCTCACTACAAATTCGTTGGTGTTTTGTTTATCATTTTTATTTCATTGTACCTGTTTCTGATCCTTTTAGGGGCATTTGGGGCACTGGCGATGTAATGAAACTTAGAAGATTTCATTAAAAAAACTTCCCTGAGAAATTTCATAAGGTTGACTGTTTTTTTGAAATATCCGAGCACTTTGAGAACCTTTTAAAACTTGGGTAGTTCCGTTTACTTCGATCCAACTTCCCTCCCTTAATCCAACCACGCTAATATTATTATAAGCATGAAACTCCTTAATACGGGTTTCACGGGTTTCCCCTTTATGAATAGAATCAGGATCGGGATCAAGATAATGAGGATTGATATTAAATGGAATTAAGTTTAAGGCATTGAGTGATGCCGGATATACTATGGGCATATCATTGGTAGTCTTAACGCTAGGGCCAACTATATTCGTTCCGGCACTTGTTCCCAAATAAGGAGTTCCCGTTTCAACTTTTTCCTTTATAAGCCCAATCAGGTCATTACGTATCAGTTGATCCATCAAAACAAAAGTATTCCCACCCCCCACATAGATAGCCTCAGCATTAGCAATTGCCTCTTTGGGATCATCAAATTCATGAATGCCTTGCACATTAAACGGCAGACTTATAAGCGCTTTTCTAACAACTTTAGTGTAAGCATCATGACTAATTCCGCCAGGCCTAGCGAAAGGGACAAATAATAATTTTGTAATAGATTTAAAATGCGCTTCCAGACGAGGAAGTAAATATTCTAAAAACGCACCTCCATGAATCGTTGAAGTACTCGCAGCAATCAATTTTATCATAATAGTTTTTTCCAAAATTAATTAAACGGTTTAACAAAAGATTATTAGTTCAATAATATTATTTTTAATATCAGAATCGTTTCTTTGAATAATGAAACAACTTTACCTGCTCATTTTTCTTATTTCCGGTTTTCTCATGCAGGCACAGGAAAATAGGATACTGATATCTGGGGAGATAAGGAATGATGCTGTTCCGATTGAAAACGTACATATAATAAACAAAAACGCCAAGAAAGGAACCATTACAAATAGTCTGGGACAATTTAAAATATCTGTTACAGATAAGGATACCTTAATGATATCAGATATTCAATTTCAGAATAAAATTATCATTGTTAATCATGACCATTTACTTAATAAATATATTGAAATTGACTTACTTGAACTAACCAATGAACTTGATGAAGTTGTTGTTCAACAATTTGATGATATGTCTGAAGAACTGGGACTTCCCAATGCAGGTAAAATACCCCTAAAAAAGCTTGACAGAAACCTCAATCATTACAGTCAGAAAAGCACTCCTGTGGTAATTCTAGAGGCACTACTCTTTAAAAAAGGAGGAATTGATGATATCTATAATATCGTTTCAGGAAACCGAAAGAGGGATCGTCAATTGAAACAGTTAATTCAGGAAGATCAGCTAAATGCTGGAAAAATGGAATATGTCAAAACTATGAGAGGTCAATTTCAAGATGATTTTTTCATCAACTCCGTTAAAATAGAGGAGGAACATATAAACAGTTATATTTATTTTTGCTTGGCCCAAAACATCGGAAATCTATATGACGATGGGAGGTTGATTGAAGTTATCGATGTTTTGCTCAAATCTAAAGAGCAATATTTTCTATCTCTTAAGGCCGTCGATGAATACTGATTAGGTTTCCATTATTTTCCATAGATATTTTGAGGCCAAAGTCTTATATGGGTCCCATGTATAAGAAATTTCATTCATTTTAATTTTTAACTCCTTTTTCTCAAGATCAATTTTATAAAGATTCTTCATAGCATTCTGAATGCCTAGATCATCCACTGGAAAAATATTAGGCCTATCCATTGGAAACATTAAAATCATTTGAACTGTCCACTTCCCTACCCCTTTAATTTGTGTAAGGTATTCGATTATTTGCTCATCAGACATTGTTTGCAAATAATCAAAACTCATATTATTCTCCAAATAGAATTCAGCAACATTCTTAACATAATTTGCCTTATTGTTTGATAATCCAACACCTCGTAAAACTTCGTGATTCTTTGACAAAAGACTCTCCGCCTTTGGGTAACCGTCAACGAATAAATCCGTAAATCTATTCCAAATAATCTTGACCACCTTTATTGAAAGCTGTTGCGAAACAATAGAAGAAAGAAGAGATTGGTAAATATCAATGTCTAATTGAGGTCGAATTTCAATCTTGAGATTTGAAATTGCCCTAAAAAGTATTTTATCCGATTTAAGATGGAGTAAAATCTCCTTATGAGAACCCAATTTTAACTATTTTTTTAAAAAATTATTTAAAGAGTCTAAGTACATTTGCATCATTAAAATTAACAATTTTATTATAATGAGGCGCAATCTTTATTTTTTATGTTTAATTGCAATCTTGCCGGTTTTAGCTTTTGGAATTCATAAACATTATATCAGCCTAACCAAGGTTGAATTTATCAAAGAGAAAAAAGTTGTTCAGGTCACTATGAAATTCTTTGTTGATGATATTGAAGTAGCATTAGAAAACAGACATGATCAACCCATGGAACTTGCTACCAAGGATGAAAACAAAATGGCTGACAAGTATTTGGAAGGCTATATTCGACAAAAATTTAAAGTTTGGATAAATGAAGAGGAAAAAACATATGCTATTATTGGCAAGGAATATGAAAATAATGAAGTTTTCTTCTTTTTGGAATTAGAAAACATATCGGATATTAAAACTATTGAAATACAAAATTCAATGCTTTTCGAAGAATTTGAAGAACAACAAAATTATATTAAACTGAACATAGAAAATGTTCGAAAAACTTTTATACTTATTAAAGCAAACGATAAAGAGATTTTAAAACTTTAGCTATTCCTTCTATTAGTTTAAAAATTCCTATTTTCGGCCCATATTATCAAAAAAAGCAATAAATCTATATGAAAAAATATACCTTATTATTTGTTATCCTATTCACTGGACTCGTTTCTTTTGGTCAAGAAACTGAAGAGGTGAAAGAGAAAGCTCAAGGACATTATAACATTAGTAAATTTAGGCAGCTGAAGCAAGAATTACCTACACCTAATTCTTACCGCACGGCATCAGGTGCCCCCGGACATGAGTATTACCAGCAAAAGGCTGATTACAAAATGGATATCATTCTCGATGATGAGAACCAAAGAATTTACGGTGAAGAAGTAATCACATATTTTAACAATTCACCTGATGAACTAGAATATTTATGGGTGCAACTTGATCAGAACATAAGAGCTCCGGATGCAATAACTAATGATGTTAAAGCAGGAGGTCCGGCTGCGTACTATAGCCCTAAGAAATTTACAGAAGATTTTCTTGGAAAGCCCTTCCAAGGGGGTTTTAACATTGACCACGTAAAAAATATTGAAGATGGTGATATGAATTACACGATCAATGGTACCATGATGCGAATTGATCTGACTGATATTTTGAAATCCGGAGATAAAATAAGCTTCAAAATAAAATGGTGGTACAATATTCCTAACCACCTTACAAATAGAGCGAGATCAGGCTTTGAACCTTTTGAAGATGGTAACAAGAACTATGTGATTGCCCAATTCTTTCCAAGAATGGCTGTGTATAATGATGTAGAGGGATGGCAAAATCTTCAGTTTTTGGGAAGAGGTGAATTTGCTTTGGTTTTCGGGAATTATGAGGTAAACATTACAACTCCCGAAGATCACATCCTCGATGGTACAGGAGTGATTGCTAACCGTAAGGAAATGCTTAACTCCAAACAGTGGAAAAGATATGAGCAGGCCTTGACTTCTTATGATCAACCTGTTGTGATCGTGACTCAGGAAGAAGCGGAAGAAAATGAAAAAAAAGTTGCTAAAAAAACCAAGACCTGGAAGCTGAAAGCCGAGAATGTTCGTGACTTTGCTTTTGCCTCTTCAAGAAAATATATTTTAGACGCACAGGCTGTAAAAATCGGTGATCGAACTGTCATGGCTATTTCCTTGTATTCAAAAGAAGGAAACCCTTTGTGGGAAGAATATTCTACAAGAGTTGTGGCAAGTACCTTAAAATCTTACTCTGCACAGATGTTTGACTACCCTTATCACAAAGCCATTTCGGTACATGCAAAACGTCAGGGTATGGAATACCCGATGATCTGTTTTAATTACGGAAGGCCAAAACCAGACGGAACCTATACCCAAAGAGTCAGAAACGGAATGATCGGAGTCATCATTCACGAGGTGGGCCACAATTGGTTTCCAATGATTATCAATTCTGACGAACGCCAATGGGGATGGATGGATGAAGGCTTGAATACGTTTGCACAATTATACGCTGAACAGGATTTTGAACCAGGTTTTCCTTCTAGAGGTTATCCTAAGAATGTTGTAGATTATATGGATGGAGATCAGGCAAGGATTGCTCCAATAATGACACAACACGATAATGTTTTTAACAGTGGAGCAAATGCCTATTCAAAACCGGCTGCCGGCTTATATATTTTGAGAGAAGTTGTTTTAGGTCACGACTTATTCGACAAAGCCTTTAAAACATATGCAGAACGTTGGAGATTTAAACATCCTACACCCGCTGATTTTTTCAGAACGATGGAAGACGCATCAGGGACAGACCTTGATTGGTTCTGGAGAGGATGGTTTTATACAACTGATTATAATGACATTGGTGTAAAAGACATCAAAAAATACAAAGTTTCAGAAGAACCAACTGAGAAAGCCAAAAAGTTGGCGCAAAAATATGGAATGACCGCAGATCAATTTGGGAAAAACTTATATCTGGTTGAAATGGATGCGACTGTCATTGAGGGAGCAGAAAACTCATCTTCTGTTCAGGGTATCGCTTCCTTGAATGAGTATCTTTCGGATAATTTCTCAAAAGAAGAAAGAGCTGCTTTAACAGACAACAGATACTTTTATGAGGTTATATTCGAAAAACCAGGAGGTTTGGTAATGCCAATTTTGGCTGAAATCACCTATGCGGATGGCAGCAAAGAAAACAAGTATTATCCCGCTGAAATTTGGAGATTCAACGATAAGGAAATAAAAAAGATTCTTGGAACCCAAAAAGAAATCACTGGAATCAAAATAGACCCTAACCAACTTACATCCGATGTCAATCTTAAAAACAATAGTTGGCCAAGAAAAGAGAGTGAATCTAAATTTGATTCATTCAAAAAGGGGAAAATGACCGATTAATTTGATAATCAAATTATAGAACTATGAAAACAATTTTAACAAAAATATTTACTGTTGCATTTCTTTTTAGCACGTTTTTAACTATTGCTCAAGTTGATTTCAAGGCAGATGTTGAAAAGTCAGTAGTGAATTGGAAAGGGTTTAAACCAACAGGCGATCACTATGGCACCGTGAAAGTGAAAAATGGTTTTTTTACTGCAAAGGAGAAACAAGTTGTTAGTGGTGAATTTGAAATTGACATGACTTCAATTCTTGATCTTGACTTGAAAGCAGATAGTAAAAACAATACTAAACTTGTTAATCATTTAAAAAGTGAAGATTTCTTTTCTGTTGAAAAATTTCCCATCGCAACTTTTAAAATGACTAAATCAGAGATAAAAGGAGATAAAACTTTAATCACTGGTGACCTTAGCATAAAAGGAAAATCACATTCGGTATCGTTTTTGGCTAATGTGCACCAAGAAGGTCAAAATCTTCATGTGAAAAGTGAAAATTTTAAAATTGACAGATCAAAGTGGGATGTCAAATTCAAGTCAAAATCATTCTTTGGCGATCTTGGCGATAAATTCATTTATGATGATATTGAATTATCATTTGAGGTCGTTGCCAATCAATAACTTAGATAATCATTATAAAAAAGGCTCTTGTTAGGGCCATTTTTTATTGAAAATCAATTGCATGCGTATTTTTCACTTCATTTATTATAAAAGTACTATGCGCACTACCTATATGATCAAGATAAGTCAATTTATCATTTAAAAATTGATGATAATGCTCCATGTCTTTTACAGTAATTTTCAAAAGATAATCATAATCTCCACTAACATTATAACATTCTAGAACCTCGGCAAACCTGATTACCTCCTTCTCAAATTTAATCAAATATTCATGTCTGTGTTCCTTCAATTTTATTTGACAAAATACGACGAAACCCAAATCAACCAACTCTTTATTAAGCCGAATTGAATATGCTTCAATAATACCTTTTCTTTCCATTTTTCTAACCCGCTCATAAATGGCAGTGCTTGAAAGATTCAAATGCACTGAAAGTTCTTTAGTCGTAATTTTACTGTCCTTTTGTAAATAGGTTAAAATCCTTTTATCAATATGATCTAACACAGGTGATATTTTATCTAGTTAATGAGTGTTTACTTAATAATTGTTTCAAATATATCTATTTTTTAGTTAAAATATAGATATATTATCTATATTCTATTTAATTCATTGATTTTATAACTATATATATGTAATTTTACGCTTTTAAAGAACACTAAAATCAGTAGTTATGAAATTTAATCCAGCAGACAATATTCAGGATCTTCAATATTTTGGTGAATTTGGAGGAGTTAATCCTTCAATTTCCGATTCTTCAACTTATACATTTATAGCTGCCAAGTCAATGATTGACACCTTTGAAGGAAATCTGGAAGGCTGCTATTTGTATTCAAGGCACAGTAGCCCCTCTAACTTATATCTGGGTCAGGCACTAGCTGCTATGGAAGGAACTGAAGCTGCTAATGTTTCTTCATCTGGAATGGGTTCTATATCTTCTGTTTTGTTACAAATCTGCTCTCAAGGAGACCACATTGTTTCGTCTAGAACCATATATGGAGGAACTTATGCCTTTCTTAAAAACTTCACTCCCAAGTTTGGAATTAGCACTTCTTTTGTTGACATAACCAATCTTGATAAGGTTAGAGACGCCATTAAAAGCAACACAAAAATATTATATATCGAAAGTGTGAGTAATCCATTATTAGAAATTGCTGATATCAGAGAGTTATCCAAAATCGCTAAGGAGAACAACCTTAAATTGGTAGTTGACAATACCTTTTCACCTTTGCAAATTTCGCCTGTAATTCTAGGGGCTGATGTTGTTATACACAGTTTAACTAAATTTATTAATGGCACAAGTGACACTGTAGGCGGAGTCATTTGCGGCACAAATGAATTTATTGAAAGTTTAAGAAATGTTAACGATGGTGCCAGTATGCTTCTGGGGCCGGTAATGGATAGCTTAAGAGCTGCTAGTGTTCTGAAAAATTTAAGAACACTACATATTAGAATGAAAAAGCATAGTGAAAATGCCATGTATTTAGCGGAAAAATTTGAAAATGATGGTTATAAAATAATATACCCAGGACTTCAAAGTCATCCCCAACATGAATTGTACAAGTCACTGTACAATGAGGAATATGGCTATGGAGGAATGCTCACACTAGAAGCTGGCTCTTTGGAAAAAGCTGATGAATTAATGGAATTAATGCAAAAAAGAAATCTTGGGTATTTAGCTGTGAGTCTCGGTTTTTACAAAACACTATTCAACGCACCAGGAACAGGAACTTCCTCGGAGATCGCACCCGAGGAGCAAAAAAAAATGGGATTGACCAATGGGCTTATCAGATTTTCTATAGGATTAGATAATCATATTGAAAGGACTTATGAGGATATGAAATACTGCTTAGAGCACTTAAATATTATGGCCCATACAAAAGTATGAGCCATATTTTTCGATTGAATAAAAACCCTTGAGTTATTAATCAAGGGTTGGCAAAAAACTATTTACATTATTCTCTATTCTTTGAAGAATGTCAAGGGTATTCTCTTTTTCAAAAGTACGACCGGTAATATTCTCATATAATTCAATATAACGCTCAGATATCTCATTGATCTTTTCATCTGTCATTTCAGGTATGACTTGCCCTTCCAATCCTTGGAATCCATTCTGAATGAGCCATTGTCTAACGAATTCTTTTGAAAGCTGTTTTTGTATTTCCCCGCAGTTTTGTCTTTCCTGATATCCATCCGCATAAAAATACCTCGAGGAATCTGGGGTATGAATCTCGTCGATCAAAATGATTTCGCCTGAATTGCTTTTTCCAAATTCATACTTCGTATCCACCAAAATTAAATCTCTTTGTTTAGCCAAAGCCGTGCCTCTTTCGAATAATTTTCTAGTATAATCTTCCAACACTTTATAATCTGCCTCAGTTACTATATGCTGCGCAATAATGTCTCCTCTTGAAATGTCTTCATCATGTAGTCCATCATCAGCTTTTGTAGATGGCGTTATAATAGGCTCCGGAAATTTATCATTCTCTTTCATCCCATCTGGCATGTCAACCCCACATATAATTCTTTTCCCATCTCGATATTCTCTCCATGCATGACCGGATAAATAACCTCTGATAACCATCTCGACTTTAAAGGGCTTTGCTAAATGTCCGACAGCAACGTTTGCATCAGGGCAAGCCAATAACCAATTGGGAACAATGTCTTTTGTTGCATTTAACATGCTTTCGGCAATCTGATTCAAAATCTGACCTTTAAAAGGAATCTGTTTTGGCATAATTACATCGAACGCCGATAATCGGTCGCTTGCCACCATCACAAGATATTTATTATTTATATTATAGACTTCTCTGACCTTACCTTTATAGACTTCCTTTTGACCAGGAAAATTAAAATCTGTATTATTAATGGTATTCATTTGATTAGTTTATTTATTCTGATTCAATATTCTTATAGGCATTAATGATATCTTTAACCAATTTATGCCTTATCACATCTTTTTCGTCCAAATGCACAAATCCAATTCCTTTAAGCCCTTTTAGGGCTAAAACAGATTCTTTTAATCCTGAAATCTGCTTACGTGGCAGATCTATTTGCCCGGGATCTCCGGTGATGATAAATTTTGCATGTTTTCCCATACGGGTTAAAAACATCTTCATTTGATTATGTGTAGTGTTCTGTGCCTCATCCAATATGACAAATGCACTATCTAATGTTCTCCCTCTCATAAAAGCCAAAGGAGCTATTTGAATAGTTCCATTCTCAAGAAAAGATTCAAGTTTTTCAAACGGAATCATGTCTCTTAAAGCGTCATATAAAGGCTGCATATAAGGATCGAGCTTTTCTTTAAGATCACCTGGTAAAAAGCCAAGATTCTCCCCAGATTCTACAGCTGGTCTGGTCAAAATAATTTTTCTTACCTCACGTTCTTTCAGAGCCCTCACCGCTAGAGCAACAGCTGTATATGTTTTTCCTGTCCCTGCTGGCCCAATTGCGAATAACATATCATTATCCTTCATCAGATCAACCATCTTTCTTTGGTTTACAGACTGGGCCTTAATCAGCTTGCCTGAAACACCATGAACCAAAACCCCATCAGATAGTTTTGAGTTTTTGTCCTGAACAACCGTTGTTAAAATTCGCTCAATACTATTATCATCAAGCTTATTATACCTGTGAAAATAGCTAAGCAATGAATTAAACTTCTTCTCAAATTCATCAAGCATAATGGCTTCTCCAAATACTTTAATTTTATTTCCACGCGCAACAATCTTCAATTTGGGAAATGATTTTTTTACCAACTCAATGTTTCGATTATGAGGGCCAAAAAATTCGCTTGGAGCAATATTCTCCAATTCAATTATTCTTTCGTTCAATCCTAAAATATTTAGATTAAAAATTAAGCCTTAAGTGCTTTTTTACTATTTTAATTTGATTAGATTTGTACAGCAAAAATAGCACATTTTAACAGCAATTTACCAATTGTTAAAAATATTATATCACCCCGTCCGGAATCATTAAAAAAATATGCCGATCATAACTTTAACAACCGATTTTGGTAATAAGGATCACTTTGTAGGTGCTGTCAAGGGGTCGATTTACAGCGAGTTAAAAGAAGTGCGTATTGTTGACATCTCACATGACATCACTCCATTCAGCATAACTGAAACGGCTTATATTCTAAAAAATGCTTATAAAAATTTCCCTGCAGGGACTATACATATTGTAGGTGTTGATTCTGAAATTAGTGTTGAAAACAAACCGATCGCCATTGAAATGGATGATCAGTTTTTCATTTGCTGCGACAACGGTATTTTATCCATGATCACGAATGAAATTAATCCTGATAAAATAGTCGAGATCACTATTCAGAAGCCTGAAGATGACAAATTATCTATTCTGGGTATATTCATCAAAGTTGCCTGTCATATTGCCCGGGGCGGGACCTTAGAAGTAATTGGTAAAAGAATTGATGACATTAAAAAGATTTATGAAATTCAACCTCAGGTAAATGTCGAGAAAAATCAAATAGTTGGAAGCATTATTTATATCGACAATTTTGGGAATGTAATTAGCAATATTTCTAAAAGTATCTTTCAAAATGTTGGGAAAGGTAGGCCTTTCGAAATAATTGCCCGAAGTTATAAATTCGTCAATATTTACGAGAAATATAATGATATCGTTGATTTTACTATTCCGGTTGAAAAGAGGCAGGATGATGGGAAAAAGCTCGCTATTTTTAACTGCGCCAACTATTTGGAAATTTCAATCTACAGAAGTAATCTTAAGACTGTCGGCGGAGCTTCTAATTTGCTCGGGCTTGACTATCGTGACAACATTACTATACGTTTTATATAAATCATCATATGCTGGTAAGAATTGTAAAAATGACCTTTGCTTATGAAAAAATAGATACTTTTCAAGATCGTTTTCATGCTATAAAGGAAAATATTATAAATTTTGAGGGATGCGAATTACTCGAACTTTATCAAGATAAAGAGAATCCCACTGTGTTTTTCACCTACAGTTACTGGGCCTCAGAAGATGACCTAAACCGCTACAGAAAATCTGCTTTTTTTAAGGAAGTCTGGACAAATACAAAAAAAATGTTCACCGAAAAAGCCGAGGCTTGGAGTGTAGATAAAATTGTAAGTTTGAATCATCCTTAATAAATCTTGGAATCATAAATAATAGTTGATGTTAGCAATTTTAAAAAAAGAACTTAATTTATTTTTCGCAACGCCTATCGGGTATTTGGTTATTGCCATCTTCCTATTGATAAATGGATTATTTTTATGGGTATTTAAAGGTGAATTCAATATACTAAATGCAGGATTTGCTGACCTTAACAGTTTCTTTTTTATAACACCTTGGTTTTTTATTTTCATCATACCGGCTATAACGATGAGGACTTTTTCTGATGAAATAAGACTCGGTACTATTGAAATAATTAAGACAAAACCTATCAGTAGTTGGGATATCATTCTTGGTAAATATTTCGGCTCCCTAATCTTAATACTAATTGCACTACTACCCACTTTAACTTATGTCTATACTTTAATCGAATTAGCTGCCACTCCAGAGAGTGTCGATTTTGGGAGTATTCTTGGATCCTATTTTGGTTTGCTTTTTCTAGCAAGTTCAATTACCGCCATTGGAATGTTCAGCTCCACCTTATCGGATAATCAAATCGTAGCCTTCATTTTTGGAATTGTATTGTCATTTTTCATGTTCTATGGTTTTGAGGCAATTGGTGATCTTGGAAGTATAGGGAATTTCGAGATAAAAAATCTTGGCCTGCATGCCCGATTTGTAAACATAGGGAGAGGTGTTATTGACAGCAAGGATCTTGTCTATTTTTTAAGCGTTACTTTTTTCTTTCTTTTTTTAACCAAATCCAATTTTGATTTAAAACAATAACGGGACCTATATAAACTATGAGAAGAAATAAATCATATATAAACATATTCATTGTACTTATTTTATTGATAATCATCAATTTTGTAAGTATTTATGTGTACAAACGATATGACTTAACCAATGACAATAGATACACTCTTTCGGATACTACTATTGATCTTATTGAGGGCATTGAAAAACCCCTTCAGATAAAAGTGTATCTGCAAGGAGAGTTTCCCGCTGAGTTCAAAAGGCTTCAAATTGAAACCAATCAATTTCTAAGAGAACTCAATGAGATCAATGATCTTGTAAATTTTAGATTTATAAACCCCTCTAGTGCTTCAAAAGACTTAATCAAAAAAGGCTTACAACCAAGTCGTCTAACGGTACAAGAGGATAGTAAAATGTCAGAGGCTATTATATTCCCTTGGGCCATTATCGATTACGATAACAAAGAGGAAAATGTGTCGCTTTTAGTTGATGCCATTGGGCCAAGCCAAGGCCAAGAGCAACAACTTCAATCTTCTATAGAAAACCTGGAATACGAATTTACTAGGGCCATTCATAAAATTAGTGCTGAAAAAAGTAATTCAATTGCAATTCTAAAGGGCAATGGTCAGCCCGATGATGTTTATTTGTACAGCTTTCTTAAAAGTCTTGGAGAATATTACAAGCTGGCGGAATTCACTTTGGATTCGGTTGAAGCGAATGATAAAAAGACCTTGCTTTCGCTTAACCAATTTGACCTTTCAATTATAGTCAAACCTTCTCAAAGCTTTAGTGAAAAAGAAAAACTTGTATTGGATCAATACATTATGCAAGGGGGTAAAACCCTATGGTTGTTGGATAATGTTTATGCAGAAATGGATAGCTTGATGCAAAGTGGTAAAACTTTAGCTTTTAACAGAGATTTAAACCTTACCGATATGCTTTTTAGCTATGGGGTTAGAATTAATTATAATGTTACCAAAGACTTATATAGCAGTACAATCCGTTTGGCTTCTGGTAACACAGGAAATCAAGTGCAATACAAAGATTTTTTATGGCCTTATTTTCCACTGGTTTTTGCTGATAATTCGCATGCTATTACAAAAAATATTGATCCTGTACTTTTAAAATTTCCAAGTAGTCTTGATACTTTGGATAATCAAATAAAAAAGAAGGTACTCCTTGAATCTTCTCCACTTTCAAAAATTGTTGGCACCCCAACTAATATTGGATTGAACGAAATTGCTGTAGAACCCGATAAAAATGAATATCAAGATTCCAACACTTATTTTGGTGTATTATTGGAAGGATCATTTAATTCAGCCTATAAAAATCGGATTCTACCATTCAATCTTGATACTTATAAACAACAAGGAGAAAAAAATAAAATGATTATTATAGGAGACGGTGACATTGCCATCAATGAAACTTTAAGAGGAGAACCTCTTCCCTTGGATAAAGACAAGTGGACCAATCAGAATTATGGCAATATTGACTTTCTATTGAATAGCATTCACTATTTAATTGACGATACGGGCCTTCTTAACCTTAGATCCAAATCACTTCAAATTCAGTTTTTAGATAAAGAAAAAGCCTTTGAGGAAAGATCCTACTGGCAGTTGATTAACCTCGTATTGCCACTTCTCCTATTGTTTGGATTTGGATGGCTGTTTAATCTGCTCAGAAAAAAACGTTATAACTAGCCTTCAAAGCCTTTTTGAATCGTTTATTGCTTCATAAAATTTTGTTAAAACATTTGTGAATTCATAGGGATGCCCCATAATTCACGTAATTTTAAATTTTATTAACAAAAACTAAAATCTATGCAATCTAAATTAATTACTCTATTATTAATTTTTGGCGCTTTTACACTACAAGCGCAGATCAAAACACCCCAACCTAGCCCATCGGCTAAAATCCATCAAACCATAGGACTTTCAGAGGTATCTGTCGATTATTCAAGACCTGCAGTTCGTGGAAGAGCCATATTTGGAGACCTGGTCCCTTATGGTAAAATATGGAGAACGGGTGCCAACATGAGAACCAAATTCACTACCGATTCAGATTTAAAAATTGAAGGTAAAGAATTAAAGAAAGGTACTTATGCTATTTTAACAGTCCCAAATAAAGACAGTTGGGATATTATTTTCTATACAGAATACGAAGCTGGGGGAGCGCCTGATGAATTAGATGACAGCAAAGTTGCTTTAAAAGTAAGCGCAAAAGTTAATGCGATGGAGCATCCAGCTGAAAACTTCACAATTTCTTTTGGAGATCTTTCTGATGGGACGTCAGGAAATATGTACATCATGTGGGATAAAACCATTGTTTGGACAAAAATAGAAACGCCAACTGATGAGATGGCAGTTGAGAGTATTGAAAAAGCAATGGCAGGGCCATCAGCAAACGAATATTTCAGCGCAGCATCATATTATAGAAGTTCTGATAAAGACCTTAACAAGGCATTAGAATGGGCTACAAAAGCTGTAGAGATGAATCCAGAAGCTTTTTGGATGTCTCGTCAGAAATCATTGATTCAAGCAGATCTTGGTGATAAGAAAGGAGCATTAGAAACTGCTCAGGTCTCGCTTGCCGCTTCTGAAAAAGCAGGAAATGCTGATTACGTAAAAATGAATAAAGAATCCATTGCTGAATGGAGTAAATAGTACTTGATTATGAAAAAAATAAATTTTCTTTTGGCTTTCTTTTTTGTCGTTTCTATTAGTTGCGCTCAAAAAAGTCCAAGACTTCAAACAAAAGGTAATATTAATGGAACCCAAGTTATGATTGATTATGGTGCTCCAAGTGTTAAAGGAAGAACCGTTTGGGGAGATCTTGAAAAGTATGGTCAGGTTTGGCGCGCAGGTGCCAATGAAAACACGACTGTCACATTTGACAAAGATGTTAAAGTAGGAGGCAAAACGCTTGCTGCCGGTAAATATGGATTTTTTATTATCCCTAATGAATCAGGTGATTGGGTTGCCATTTTTAACAAAAAGAATGATGCCTGGGGTTCATATTCATACTCCGAAGCTGATGATGTTGCAAGAGTTATGGTAAAACCAGAATTCGATAGCAGCGTTCAAGAACAACTTATGTATGCGGTAGATAAATCAGGTATGGTATTTGCCTGGGACAAAGCGCGTTTACATATTGATATTGAATAATAAAACACTCTAATAATGAAAAGGCCTCAATTAAATTGAGGCCTTTTTTTTTAACCATTATACCATTTTTCGTCTTGAAAAAAGTTGAATAATTATTGACAAGGTAACCACGAGAAGGCAGCCTAATAGATTTAACCATAAATAAGGAAGCACATCCATCCGAAACACCCAAATAATCAAAACCTGTGTAAGGATCCCTGCAATAAATACTGCGTTTCCACGTACCATTTTGATAAAAAAGGCTATCAAAAATATTCCGAGAATATTTCCATAAAAAATCGACCCAATAATATTCACAAGTTGAATAAGATTATCAAATAAATTCGCAACGCTGGCCACCAATATAGCCAAGACACCCCAGGCTAAAGTGAACCATTTTGTAGCTTTCACATAATGCATATCACTCTTTTCACTCTTTTCATTCCTTTTATACAAGTCCATGGTAGTTGTGGCTGCCAAAGCATTTAACTCTGAAGCCGTAGATGACATGGCGGCCGAAAGAATAACAGCCAGTAGCAAACCTATAAGCCCTCGCGGCAGATTATTTAGAATGAAATGGATAAAGACATAATCTTTATCATTAACCTCTTGAGCAGGATCTGCCTTAAGTATAATCTGTTTAGCTTCTTCTCTATTCTCAATTTCTTGCTCGTTAAGCGCTTTTATTCGTTCTTTAATTTTTTCATCAGCTGGATTCTCTGCAAAACTAAATTGGAGTTCTTTTTTTTGTTCCGAAATATCATGGTGTTTTTCTTCCAACGTCAAATACTCTTCCGCCAATGCCGAGCTTTTTACTGCCTCAGTTGCTGCGGGATTGAAGTTTAGAGGAGAAGCATTAAATTGATAAAAAACAAATACCATAACCCCTACCAACAATATAAAAAACTGCATGGGGACCTTTAAAAATCCATTAAACAATAAACCTAACTGACTTTCTCTAATCGATTTTCCGGATAAATAGCGCTGAACCTGAGATTGATCAGTTCCGAAATAAGACAGCATTAAAAACGTCCCACCAAGAAATCCGGTCCAAATTGTATAACGGTTATTCAAATCAAAAGAAAAATCCAGAACTTCCATCTTCCCACTTGCCCCGGCAATCTGAATCGCCTTAGAAAACGAGATGTCTTTTGGCAAATAACTTAATATGATGAAGAAGGCGGCAAACATTCCAATAAAAATAATGGCCATCTGCTGTTTCTGCGTCACGCTTACGGCTTTAGTACCGCCGCTAACTGTATAAATTATTACGAGAACACCGATAATAATGTTTAATGTAAGCAAATCCCAACCTAATACAGCTGACAATATGATTGCAGGAGCGAAAATCGTTATCCCCGCAGCCAGACCTCGCTGAATAAGAAACAAAATTGCGGCTAACGACCTTGTTTTTAGGTCAAATCTACTTTCAAGATATTCATAAGCTGTGTAAACTTTTAGTCGGTGATATATTGGAATAAATACGACACAGATGATAATCATAGCCAAAGGAAGTCCAAAATAAAATTGAACAAAGCCCATTCCACTATGAAATGCCTGTCCTGGTGTAGATAAGAAAGTGATGGCGCTGGCCTGTGTTGCCATAACTGAAAGACCAATGGTCCACCATTTCGCCTCATTTCCTCCCTTGATAAAATCTTTTACATTTTTACTGCCTTTGGTCTTCCAAGCTCCATAGATCACTATGAATGATAAGGTTACCAGTAAAACTGACCAATCTAAAATTGCCATGAATTAAGAATAATATTGTGTAATTAAATAAAAAATAATAATATATAATGCATTGGCTATCAGCATATAGGTGTACATTTTTGTCCATTTACCAAATACTTCCTTAGTTTCTTTCATTATCTATTCTTTTAAGTCACTTTCAAAATCATTCTTTCCTATAGAGATCATATTTGTCAAGAGCTTATATGCACCTGGGACACCAGCAGGTAATTCTCTAAAAAACGAAAGTCCAGTATAAATATAATGCCCTTTTCCAAATTTAGCAACAAGTAAACTTCCCTCCATCGGTTCATCTCCATTTTCCTGAAAAGAAAGAATCGGTGAAAATTCCTTCCCCCATTTATTTGGGAAATACAATCCCCTTTCTTGAACCCAGCCTTCAAAGTCATCTGAAGAAATTTTATTTGGATAGTTCAATACTTCATGATCTTCATTTACAAAAGTAACTTTTGCATTTTCATCAGTAATTCTATCCCTAGATAATTTTAATTCATAAGGAGCAAGATTGTCTTCTACTAAAAGACTGTGACTGGTATTGTACTGAACTATAACATTACCTCCTTTTTCAACATAGCTCAAAATTGCGGTTTGTTTTAATTTCAACTCAGGTACAGTATTATAGGCCCTGATTCCTAAAATTACGGCGTCATATTGAAGTAGATTACTTACGGATATATTTTCTGGAGCTATTTCAGTCACTTTGTATCCAATTTGCTTTAAATACTTAGGTACCTCATCCCCTGCTCCTTTTATGTAGGCAATCGACTCTCCTTTTTTATCAAGATTCAATCGAACCACCTTAGATTCTGAGGGTAATAAAACAGATTGTTTAGGAATATGATCGTAATTTATCTCCACCATTGATTTCCCAAGATCTTTACCATCTATTGAAAGTAAGGGCCTCATATATCCCTCGCTTTGGCCTTTAGTTGGGACTACTGTAAAAAATACATCCAATTCTTCTCCCCTATTATTCAATTCAAATTCTAATTGTTTTGGCGAAACCTTCCAGCCTTCCGGAACACTTAATTGAACAAGCCCTGAAATACTATTCTTAAAACTCTTTATTTTAACAGGAATTTCTTTCGGTTGATCATCATTAAAGATGACAACCTTAGAAGCTATATGGCTAACTGCATCCGGTACAATCTCAAATGGTTGATAGACCTCTCCTTTAACCGGGTCATTAAATTTATAAATCACATCTTTTTCAAAATCTATCAAAGTTCCTTCAAAATCTATTTTAAAATTAATTCTATATGCTGCTTTAGAAATTGGGTTACCAATAAGTGAATGGTCTTTTACCATGTACATACCAAGACTACCCTTCTCTTCTAACCAATAAGGTGACGTAAGATTAGCTTTGTCAGAAACATGCATTGTCATTTCTTCGTTGATAGAAATATTATTATTCAGATCTTTGTTAATTACAGTGCTGATATTATGAGGTAAGAGCTCAACAGCTATAAGCTTCATTTTTTGCTCACTCCTGTTTATTGCTTCAATTTTAACAGATACATCCTCTCCTCTCGTTGCATAATCATTCGTAGCTGCGCCTTCAAGATATAAGCCTGAGCACGACGCAAGAAGCTCCTTAATTTGCTTCAATTTCAATTCTCTCCAATGCTCATCCTTCAATTCTTTTATGAGCACATAAGCTTTTAGTAACTCGGGTAAACTTCTGGAAGGATCTCTGAAATCAAAATCCTTCTCAACCTTATCCATAATCCTTTTAATTGATTCTCCTCCTTCTACCCTAAGCCAACTAGTATCTACTCCTTCAAAAACATTATTCTTATTTGTTGGCATCTTACCTTTTAGTAATTGCACGTATTCTTTATCACTCCCCCTTACTCCCGTACTGCCAAATCCTTGAGATTTATGCATACTGCGACTTAAAGATGCAATTTCAGAATTTGATAATCCAAAGGAAGGATAATAAACACCTGTATCAAACCACAACATTTCAGATTTATCTACCTTTTCAAAGCTTTCACGAGATCCATAAAACCACCAATGTGTGTTAAAAAACAAACGCTGAGTTGTCCAAGGTTGATATAATTCAGTTTTATAAGAAGGATCTGCCGCAAGATCAAATGCCTCCGTACTCAGCATTGCAGAAGATGTATGATGGCCATGAGTCTTGCCCGCTGATTCCGCATTGAATCGATTAATGATGATATCTGGTTTAAATTTTCTAATCACCTTAACTACGTCATTCATAACCATTTCCTTGTTCCAAATATCTAAGGTTTCATCAGGATGTTTTGAATAACCAAAATCATTGGCGCGCGTAAAAAATTGTTCCCCTCCGTCAGTTTCACGTGCTTTTAGTAATTCGTTGGTTCGTATGATTCCCAATAGCTCTCTAATCTCAGGGCCAATGAGGTTCTGTCCTCCATCTCCTCTTGTAATTGATAAATAAGCTGTTCTGGCATGTACTTCATTTGAAAAATAGGAAATCATCCTTGTATTTTCATCATCAGGGTGAGCCGCTAAATACAAAACGGAACCTAAAAAGTTTAGTTTTTTAATTGCCTCATGTATTTCAGCCGAATTTGGCTTCACAGGAGCCTGAGAATAACAGGGAAACATGAAGAATATACAAAGCGAAAATGACAGAATATATTTGGTCATAAGTGTTTTTTAAATTTTAAAACGAAGTAGCAAGGAATTTTTGAATATATACTATCGTATTACAAGTGTTTCACATTAAAACTAAGATGTAAATTAATCTCCATTCTAAGGCAATTTTGAACAAATCTAAAGAAATATAGTGTGGTTTCACCTGTATTAAGAAAAACTTAACATTTTGAGAATGTTGATTAACTAGCCAAATAAATTTTCAATTTTCAACATTAAAATAATAT
>CAYMKR010000012.1:0-21056 GCA_964390865.1 uncultured Flavobacteriaceae bacterium
TCAAGGTAATATTGCAGAAATGATGACTGGTGAAGGAAAGACTTTAGTGGCTACTCTACCTATATATTTAAATGCCTTAACAGGTAATGGGGTGCATGTTGTAACCGTTAATGATTATTTAGCCAGACGTGATGCGGCCTGGATGGGACCTGTTTTTGAGTTCCACGGCTTAAGTATTGATTGTATAGATAACCACAAACCCAATTCTGACGAAAGAAGGGCAGCTTACCTATCGGATATCACTTATGGAACCAATAATGAATTTGGATTCGATTATTTAAGAGATAACATGGCGCACTCGCCAAAGGATCTCGTACAAAGACCACATAACTATACTATTGTAGATGAGGTGGATTCTGTACTTGTAGATGATGCCAGAACACCCTTGATCATTTCGGGAGCCATCCCACAAGGAGACCGCCATGAATTTAATGAGCTGAAACCTAAGGTTGATGACCTGGTAAGAATCCAAAATAAATACTTAATTGGAATTTTAGCTGAAGCCAGGAAGCTAATCACTGAAGGAGATACCAAAGAAGGTGGATTCCTTTTGTACAGAGTATTTAGAGGTTTGCCAAAAAACAAGGCATTGATCAAATTCCTAAGTCAGGAAGGTATCAAACAATTACTGCAGAAGACTGAGAACTTCTATATGCAAGACAATAACAGAGAAATGCCTAAAGTTGATGAAGAACTTCTTTTTGTTATTGAAGAAAAGACTAATTCTATTGATTTAACTGACAAGGGTATCGCTCATCTTTCAGGAGACAATGAGGATCACTTCTTTGTATTGCCAGATATGGGAATTGAAGTGGGAAAAATTGACGCCAAAGGCCTCTCTCCTGAGGAGAATACCAAAGAAAAAGAAGAACTATACAGAGATTTTAGTATCAAAAGCGAGCGAATTCACACCATGAATCAATTGCTGAAAGCCTATACTCTATTCGAAAAAGATGTGGAGTATGTGATCATAGAAGATCAGATCAAAATTGTTGATGAGCAGACGGGTCGTGTAATGGATGGACGTAGATATTCAGATGGTTTACACCAGGCATTGGAAGCAAAAGAGAACGTAAAAATTGAAGCTGCTACCCAAACTTTTGCTACGATCACCTTGCAAAATTATTTCAGAATGTACCGCAAACTTTCAGGTATGACGGGTACTGCGATTACAGAAGCTGGAGAATTTTGGGAAATCTATAAGTTAGACGTTGTAGAGATTCCTACGAATGTGCCTTTGATAAGGGATGATCGAGAAGATCTTATTTATAAGACCAAGAGAGAAAAATACAATGCAGTTATCGATGAGATTAACAATTTAGTAAACCAAAAAAGACCTGTTCTGGTAGGTACCACTTCGGTTGAAATTTCTGAATTGTTATCTAAGATGTTATCGATTCGTAAAATACCACATAACGTACTAAACGCGAAATTACACAAGAAAGAGGCCGATATTGTAGAATCTGCAGGAAATCCAGGTGTCGTTACTATAGCAACGAACATGGCTGGTCGTGGAACTGACATCAAGCTTTCGAAAGAAGTGAAAGATAGCGGAGGTTTGGCAATCGTTGGTACTGAAAGACATGATTCAAGAAGGGTTGACAGACAACTACGTGGACGTGCCGGTCGTCAGGGTGATCCAGGATCAACGCAATTTTATGTTTCTTTAGAAGACAACCTTATGCGTCTTTTTGGATCAGAAAGAATTGCCAAGATGATGGATAAGATGGGACTTAAAGAAGGTGAAGTTATTCAACATTCAATGATTTCTAAATCCATAGAAAGAGCACAGAAAAAAGTTGAGGAAAACAACTTCGGTATTCGTAAGCGTTTGCTTGAATATGATGATATCATGAATGCCCAACGAGAGGTAATTTACAAACGAAGAAAGCACGCTTTATATGGTGAAAGACTGCAGGTTGATATTGTTAATATGATTTATGACACCTGTGATTCTATAGTGCTAAATAATAAGATGAATAATGATTATTCGAATTTTGAATTTGAATTGATTCGGTTTTCTTCTTCCACTTCCCCTTTTTCTAAAGAAGATTTCGAAACTAAGGATGAAAGAGTCTTGGTGGATGAATTATTCGAAGTGGTATATAAGCATTACCAAAATAAGATTGAACGAAGCGCCGTTGCTGCCTATCCAGTAATCAAGGATGTCTATGAAAAACAAGGTGATCGCTATGAAAGAATTGTAGTTCCATTTACTGACGGAATAAAAACACTTCAGGTGGTGACTAATTTAAAAGAGGCTTATGAAAGTAAAGGACAGCGATTGGTTGAAGATTTTGAAAAGAACATTACACTTGCAATCATTGACGATACTTGGAAGGATCATTTGAGAAAAATGGATGATTTGAAACAATCAGTTCAGAATGCTACTTATGAGCAAAAAGATCCTCTTTTAATTTATAAATTTGAAGCTTTTGAATTGTTTAAAGAGATGTTGGATAAGGTAAATAAGGAAGTATTGTCATTTTTATTTAAAGGAGAATTACCTAGTCAAAGCGCTCAGGAAGTTTCTCAAGCTCGTGAAAAGAAACAAGAGAAAGTACAGTTAAGCAAGGCTGAATTCAATAGCTCAACACAAGAAAACCAAACGAATCAAACTCAGGCGCAACAAGTAACTGAGACTATTGTCAGGACCGAACGTAAAATTGGAAGAAATGAAAAAGTTTCAATTAAAAATATTGCAACAGGAGAGGCAAAAATGGTTAAATACAAACAAGCCATCCCTTTGATTGAAAAAGGGCAATGGGTATTGACATCTGAGGATTAATATAACTTAATATTGTAACTTCAGTGTTGCACTTCGGTTGATTTTATTTGTCTCAGTTCGTTGAAACCTTTTCATAAAATATATTTCCCGAGGAAGTTCATTTTTAGATATTTTCTCGGGATATTCTTTTTGATAAGCCTTGAGTTCGTTGAAAAGTTGATCATTTTCAAGACCTTCAACAAACATGACTAATTTTTCTCCCAACACCTCATCTTTCATTCCAGAAATAAAAAATGAATCCTCCAATACTGTTTCTAACTTTTTCTCAATTTGTTCTGGAAAAATTTTTAAGCCTCCAGAATTGATTACATGATCAAATCTCGCCAACCACTCAAAGGAAGTTTCTGAAATTAATACCACCACATCATTAGTAACAATGATATTATCGCTCACATGAGGTGCTTTAATCACTAAGCAATCTCTATTATCTATTGAGAAAGTAACTTTTGGAAGGGCTTTAAATAAAGTTTTTGGTATAATTTTACCAGCCGCCCGGTTTAATGCACTAACAGCAATATGTGTAATCGTTTCAGTCATTCCATAAGTCGCGAATATTCTTGAGGGCAGTATATTAATTTTTTCTAAAATCGAATTTGACACTTTCCCTCCTCCAACAATAAGTGTTTTAATATTACTTATTTGATCAAGACTGTTATACAATTGCAATGGCACCATAGCCGAAAAATCATACTGAATTTGTGCCCTGATTTTTGGTTTTGATCCAGGAGCTATGACATCCAAATGCCACCCTAAAACCATGGCTCTGATCAACATCATTCTTCCGGCTATATAACCTAAAGGCAAACAGAGCAAAGCTCGAGACCCACTTGTCAAGTTAAAATAATCAGCCGTAGATTTGGCCGAATTAATCATATGCTCCCTTTTAAGGCCAATGTTTTTAGGTGAGCCTGTTGATCCTGAAGTTTTGCAATAAACAATACCAGCATCCCCGAACCACTGTCTTATGAAATCAGATAATTCTGGATATTCAATGTCAACAAAATCAATTAAATTTTGCTCTGAATCAAAGGAAACTCCATTCCATTGAAAGTCATTATGTAGGACATCAGTTTTCATTGAAGCTTTTGGGTTCACTTATCTTACCAAATAATTTGTGTTTCCAGTCAGACCATTCGTATTTTCTAGAAAGATGAATGATGACTAAGGGATAAACTATAAATATCGGAACAAACATATAGAGATTCAAGGAAGGTTCAGATATATCAATAAATAAAGCATCCGTTTGAATGGCAGCCCAATTCACAGTCACAAATACTGATGCCACAATATTATTTGCAGCATGCAAACCCAATGCCAATTCTGCCCCGTCGTCCATTAAAGTTACGATCCCAAATAGAAAGCCTGTCCCTATATAATAAAGCAGAATCAAATATCCCAACTTTTCAACTTCCGGATTAAAACCATGCATCAATCCAAACATGATTGAAGTAAAAAGAAAAGGAACTGCAGCATTTTTAAACCACACTCCTATTCCTTGCATCAGATAAGCTCTGAATAACAACTCTTCAAAACTAGTCTGTAAAGGCATAAACACAACTGCAATCAATACCAAAATGACAAATGATTCTGGTTTAAAATTATATACATAATGCTCAGGAGAGATAGCGTAATCCATGGCCAGAAACAATACAGCCAATAAAAACCACAAACCAAAACCATAAAGTATCCTTTTCCAATCGATTCTATGACGAGCGGTTATTAGGCTGGTAATACTTCTATTGTGTATTTTTTTCACTGAAAACAATAAAAAGATCAGACCAAATACAAAGGTCAATAACATCACAAATAAATATAGATTTGAATTTATACCAAGATCTCCAAAAGCGCTTTGTGAACTATTGGCGAGTTCTTCAAAGTCATCAGATTTATTAAAGGCAACCATAATAAGTGGAACGATTCCCAACACCTGCCAACCCAAAAAAACGGTCATTAAACTAAGTAAGTACGTCCACCACTCATTCTTTCCTTTGTATGCCTGTTCAATATAATTCATGTTACAATCTAAATCTCGCTAAAAATAGTATTATTCATTAAGAAACTGCATCAAATTGCCCCATTTGTGTTCCCTATCATATCCCAATTCTCCTTTTTTGACAAAAAGCGGCGCATCAATATTATTAGTATATAGAGCACCGGTTCCAAGGCCTTGAGGAAGCTTGTTTTTTAATGTATATGTGAATTGGGCAATAGCATTCAAACCGATATTACTTTCCAGAGCCGATGTAATCCACCATCCTATTCCAAGGGTTTCACATATCTTGATCCACTCCTTACTCCCTTGAAATCCTCCTACCAAACTAGGTTTCAAAATGATGTACTGAGGATTTATTGAACTTAACAATGCCTCTTTTTGGTCTCTTGTTAAAACACCAATCAATTCTTCATCCAAAGCAATTGGTATAGGACTATTTTCACATAAATTTTTCATAGATCCCAATTGACCAGGAGCTATTGGCTGCTCAATGGAGTGAATTCCAAATTTAGCTAATGTATTCAACTTGGTAATTGCCTCCTCAACTGAAAAAGCCCCGTTGGCATCAACCCTTAGTTCAAGTTCAGATTCATCAAACTTATTCCTTATTCTTTTTAATATGTCCAATTCTGTCTTGAAATCTATGGCACCAATTTTCATTTTCAAAGTAGTAAAACCCTCTTTCAGCTTATTAGAAATTTGTTCATGCATAAAAGACGCCTCTCCCATCCAAATTAATCCATTGATCGGAATACGATCCAAACCTTTTGAAAAATCTGAAGGAAACAATTCGTATTTATCCTTCGAGTTCAATGATAACAAGGCTTGTTCCAAACCAAACTGAATTGATGGAAATTCAATTAGCTCCTTCATTAAAACTTCAGGCTCCAAATTAATATTCTGGCACAACCATTCTAATTTAAACTCGTAATCAGGCCTGTCATCGTAACTTAAACCTCTAAAAATTCCACATTCACCCACACCAATTTTAGTACCCGATCTAAGCAATAAAAAATAGGTTTCCTTTTGACGTAAAACCCCGCGTGATGTTCCTCCAGGTCTTTTAAATTCTAACAGATATTTATGAAATGAAGCTTCTATTTGAGAATGATTTAATGATGTAATGATCTAGTGATTCAATAGCGAAACAAATATATGCTATTTTACATACTTCCACTCTTGACAATGTTTTAAAAATATGATGTTTTTTTTAGTAAATTAGTTTTTGATTTCACCCATTTTTATTCAAAAATAAAGCCATGAAGCAAATATCATTAATGCTCTTTTTATTTGTTATTCAAATGAATGGTCAGAAATTACTTTTGGATGTATTACCCATTATAAATTCAAAAGTAGTTTACAAAAACGTTTTCGAAGTTTCGGGGACATCTAAACTAGAACTGCAAAAAAGGGCCCTTGATTGGTTTGACGAAAGGAATATTTCGGTAAGAGAAAATAAACCTCTTGATGATACGCACCAAATTATTTCAGGAGAACATTCATTTAAAACGCTTTGGGGACCCAATGACTTCCCTGAATTATATATAGAAGTCAAGTTTAAGGTCAACCTAACCATAAAGAACGAACGCTATCAATATGAAATATCCGATTTTATTGTAAAGGAAACGAATCAAGCCACACAATTGGAAATTTATAAAATGGATAATAAGAGGCTCTATAAATACAATAAGGAGTTTTATAAGCGAATTAACGCTGAGATTAATAACCTAATCGCCAGAATGGAAAAAGCAATGATGTAATGATTTATTGTATCATTCTATCACTAAATCATTTTCCTTTCTGCCCAAACTACTCCGCTAAGCATATGAATTAGTATAATTGTATTGCTGTCTGCCTCGATAATTTCCTTTAAAATCCAAAGTCATTTCACTAAATACACTCTCAATATGAGAAATTTTATGTGCTATCTGCAGATCAAAAACCTCTTGCCTAGATTTTGATTTCATGACTTAAAGAATAGGACCAACTCCTAAAACCCTCATTCATATATGGTCATTGAAATTACAGTATTTTGAATTACTGTTTATTCCTTAAATATGACTGACCACCTAATCTGTCCTTATGTTTTTACTTCAATATCTTTCTTGTTATCAGTAGATGATACAGATTCTATTCGAGCGTCAAGAGATGCATTCAGTCCTAAAAAAAGAACATAAAAAGCAAGGCTTTTTATGATAAAAAAAGAAGTCATAGAGCAAGAGTTTGGAATAAAAGATAAATATGAAAAATCTCTCTCTATAAGCTTTATATTATTCCAATTAACATTTATATTTGTCTTCAAATATCCTTCTTAGGAATATTTTTTTTTGCCCTCGTAGTTCAACGGATAGAACAAAAGTTTCCTAAACTTTAGATCTAGGTTCGATTCCTAGCGAGGGTACTACAAATTCCTGCAAAAAAACAATTACAACCTAAATTCTAGGCACCTTCTTTTGGCCCTCTCAACATCGATTTTGCGTCTTCATCTGTTCCTAAAAATACCGCAATCCACTTGGTGCTTTCCTTTTGCTCCAACATGATTTTAATTGACATCGTAAGTGGCACAGAAAGAAACATACCTACGGTTCCTAAAATAAAACCCCAGAATATTAAGGCTACAAAAACCACAAAGGTTGAAAGTCCTAATCCCTTCCCCATTATTTTAGGTTCAACCAGGTTTCCAACTACCAAATTGACACCTAGAAATACAACAATAGTCCAGAAGGCACCTCCCGCACCCAATTGAATCAAGGCAAATAAAACAGCAGGAAGTGCTGCTATCATAGAGCCAATATTAGGTATGTAATTAAGTAAAAAGGCAATTAAAGCCCAAATAATGGCGTAATCTATTCCAATAATCAACAGACCGATCCAAATGATGAAACCAGTTAATAAACTTGTTACCGTTTTTATAGAGAGATAATGACGAATGCTTTTGCCAATAGTATTGAGATATCCAACCGAAACATTTGTATTTGCCGCTATGGCCTTTGTTTTTATTGAAAAACTATCCAACTCCATTAACAGAAACAACATCAGAAAAAATATGGTAAAGGTATTGCTCATCACCCCACCTAACTGTCCCAATGCTCCAGCAGTATAGCCCATTACTTTTCCAGGAGCTATAATTTCTGTAAGCTTATCTCCAGTTATTTCAATACCTCTTTCATTGAAAAATTGTATCACCTCCATCCATATTTGCTCGAGTCTTTGTTCATAAATAGGAGCGTCGTTAGAAAAATTAGAAACCGAGGTTCCAATGATATCCGCGAAGCCCATAAATATAGCCACAATCCCAGTCAATACTATAAGTATTGCAATGCTCGAAGGGACTTTCCTTTTTTTCATCCAGATAATTGGCTGGGCACATACTATGCTTAAAAAGATAGCAAGTAGCATCGGATTGATAAAAGATTGGGCATACAGAACACCTGCAATGATGATCACTAAAGATGCTAACAATGAAAAGACAGGATAGCCCGATATAATTGGCTTATTGGTTTCCATAAGGAATGATTTGATTAGTATTGGCTGATAATAATTATTGAAAGCTACTCAAAATTAACTAATACTCTTGCAGAGTTCTGGTGAAAACGAATTTAAACGTGAATAAAATTAGGGCTAGTCCTATTTCTGATATGCCACTAACATTGATATGGCAGAAACTTTCACTTTATCTTTAATATTAGCACCTTTTTCTAGCCTAAAATCGTTTCCATCAACAGCTAATTTCCATTCCCCTTCAAGTTCGTATTCAATACTTCTTTCATTTGAATTATAAATGACAAGAATATTCTTCCATGCATCACCATTCGCATGGTCTGTAATCTGGTAACTAATCAATCCCTTCTCTACTCTTTTGAAATTCAAATGATTTCTTACCTCATCACCTGAAGTCATTCGAAAAGCAGGATGTTCTTTTCTAAGACGAATAAGATTTTTATAATAGGCCACAACATCTTTATGCTTCACCTTCCAATTCCAATCAATTTGATTGACTGAGTCTGGCATATTATATGAATTATGTGCTTCATTTTTGGTCCTCAACATTTCAGATCCAGCATGAAGAAATGAAACCCCTTGTGAAGTCAGGACAACGGCATTGGCCAATTTATCCATAGCCACCAATGTGTCAAAATCAGCATCAGGGTTTGATACCTGTAATTTATCAAACAAAGTATGATTATCATGACAGGAAACATACGAAACGGCCTGCCAAGGATCGTTGGTCCATGCCTCTTTTGAATAATTTATCTTGGTATAATCAATTTCAGGATGGTCGATGGATCCTACAATACCAAATTTCACAGATTCTTCTGTGTTCTCAGCCCTGTTAACAAATCCTCTACTTTCATCTTCAAACACTGAACCTTTCAAGCCATCTCTAATATCATCACTAAAGGCCGTTATTTGCGGCATGCGTTTGGTATGTTTTTTTAAAGCTCTGTCTTCTTCAGGTAAGGGAGAGTCAGCAGCTGTCCAACCTTCCCCATAAACAAAAATATTTGGGTTTATTTTTTTTAGGGTTTCAGCCACTTCATTCATAGTGGTGATATCATGAATCCCCATAAGGTCAAAACGAAAACCATCTAAATGATATTCTTCAGCCCAATAGCTAACGGATTCCAAAATATATTTACGCATCATCACTTTCTCCGAAGCGGTTTCATTTCCACAGGCAGCGGCATCTGAATAAGAACCATCTTCACGAAACCGATAATAATAATCAGGATTTTCAAGATTAAAATTTGAATTTTCAGTCCTCCCTGTATGATTGTATACCACATCTAATATCACTCCAATACCATTGTCATGAAAGGCTTTTACCATTGTTTTAAACTCCTTGATTCGAACTTCTGCATTGAAAGGGTCCGTTGAAAAAGATCCTTCGGGCACATTGTAGTTCTGCGGATCATAACCCCAATTAAATTGAGCACTATCCAATCTACTTTCATTGATAGCATAATGGTCAAATGTGGGCAACAAATGCACATAACTGATGCCCAACTCCTTAAGATGATCAATCCCAGTTGCAATTCCTTCAGGCCCTTTTGTCCCTGCTTCCACCAATCCCAGATATGTACCCGGCATTGTTGACCCGGACTGAGGATGTATGGTCATATCTCTGATATGCAATTCATAGATGATGGCTTCATTTGGATACCTCAAATTAGGGCCTTTATCATTAACCCAATTTTCGGGATTAGTGGAGTTGAAGTCTAATACCATAGCCCTTTTGCCATTGACTCCCACAGCCTTGGCATAAATCCCAGGTGTCTCATCTAACCATTGTTTATCTATCATCACCTGATAAGTATAATAAACACCGTTCAAATCATCATCTATTTTCTTAACCCAAAGGGCTCCTCCTTCACTTGGCTCTAAATCATGAGTTGCATAAGCTTCGCCTCTTTTCCCTTTTTTATACAAATGCAGTTTCACTTTATCAGCATCAGGTGACCAGAGCTTAAAAACTGTTCCGTCTTTGCTATATGACAACCACAATTCGTCAAGATCAATTTCTGAATTTTTACTAAATGAGTTTTGTTTGTTATTCTTGTCTGAAAAGGATATAATCATGGTAATCAATAGAAAAGTAAAAGCAATTTTTAATTGGTCATTCATTAGTATTTATTTGTATTTCTAACTCAATGATCATCTTCATATAACCTTAATCTACTCTGTATGCTATATACTTCGTTTTGCAATTTATCGACTTTATCAAGCAAGTTCAAAACCACATCGATACCCTCAATATTTACATTCAACTCACGATAAATCCTAATAATTCTTTCAACCTTGTAAAGTTTATCCTGATGCAAATACATGTTATTTTCCTTTGATACTATTTCTATCAACCCATACTCATTTAATTCTTTAAAAAAAGTAACTTCCATTTGATACAAATCACAAAGACGCAGTACAGGAATATATTTTTCAGTAGCCATAACTATCTCATTTTTGATAATTCATTGAACAATTCTTTTTCCTTTTCATTGAGGTTAACAGGCGTTTTTAAATTAAAAGTAAATATAAGGTCCCCAAATTTCCCTTCTTTTTTATATACTGGAAAACCTTTGCCTTTTAGTTTAACTTGTGATCCATTTTGGGTTTCAGGAACTATTTTAAGTTTCACTTTTCCTTCAAAACTATCTACAACAAGTTCTCCACCCAAGATGGCTTTATATAGATCCAAATCTATATTCGCATATAGGTTATTTCCGTCTCTTTTGAATTTTGTGTGATTGTCAATCTGAAAAGTAATGTTAAGATCTCCCTTTGGGCCGCTATTAACACCTTCTCCTCCAAAGCCTTTTATTTTTATGGTCTGTCCATTTTTAACTCCGGCCGGGATCGTCAATCGAATGTTTTTACCATTAATGGTAAGGGTACGTTTGTGGGTATGAAATACATCCTTTAAATTCAAATGCAAGGATGCCTGAAAATCCTGTCCTCTGAATTTAACATTTCCAGGACCTCCACCATGTCCTCCGAACATAGAACCAAAAAAATCTGAGAAATCTTCATCAGCATACTGCCTTGACCCGGTTCTTTGATTTGACTGTTGTGATTGATTTTTTTGACGCGCTTTTTCAAATTCCTCAGCGTGCTTCCAGTCTTTACCATAGGAATCATACTTTTTTCTATTCTTCGCATTGCTAAGCACCTCATTGGCCTCATTAATCTCCTTAAATTTCCGTTCAGCCTCCTTGTCATTGGGGTTTAAATCCGGATGGTGTTTTCTAGCAAGCTTTCTATATGCCTTTTTAATATCAGCATCTGAAGCCTTTTTATCAATACCTAAGGTCTTATAGTAATCAACAAAGTCCATTTTAATTAAGTTTTCAAATTTCTACTTATTACACATTAAACAATAGCTGTTTATCGAAATAATTATAAGCCTACTAAAGGTAATGATAATTTAAAAATACCAATCATCTTCAGCTCAATTATTCCAGGTATAAAATCATCAGAGTAAATTCGATCAATATCTAATAATTGGGATTGGTTTTGTTCCTGAGCAAAGAGAATAGATAATTGAAGTAGGAATAAGAGACTTAGTTTAAATTTGTTTGATAAATATTACATTTCAACCTAGTTGAAATAATTGTTCCTAAAGTATTATGGCGCTTAATTTGTAAGTTCGATCCAATTTCCTTCAGGATCTTCTATAACACTTTCGAAATAACCATCTCCTGTTGTTCTTGGTTCTCCGATAATTTTAAGCCCATTTACTCTGGATTCTTCAGTTAATTCCAAAACGGCTGATTTTGATCCTAATGATATTGCCAAATGTGCCACCCCAAAGCAAAGCCCGCTTTCTCCAGAATGCCCCACAATATCCGCACGGTGCATCAACTCTATTCTAGTCCCAGATTCAAATGAGAGAAAATATGAAGAAAAGCCTTTTTTCGTATTCACATATTTTTCATTACTGCTCATTTTAAAATGAGTCATATAAAAATCCTTCATCTTTTCCAGATCCTTGGTCCAAATACCGATATGCTCTAATTTCATAAGAAAGATTTAATTTTTATTACTTACATTCAGATCCTTTAAATTCAACTATTTAGCTTATCCAAATTTCATAAAGGCTCTATTTCTAACTGGTACTTCAAAAGTAATCCTGATAAGTTAGATTGGGAAAATTTACTTTTTTTAACCTTATTTAATTCAGGATCAATTACAAAATTGTTTGCCTTTCGAAAATCAGCTTGCTCCAGATTTGACATACTAAAAACAGCCCTGGTTAAATCACTCCCTTCAAAATTTGAAGCATAAAGATTTGCCTCCGTAAAATCAACTTCATGTAATTGACATCCTTTAAAAACAGTATTTTTAATCTTGGTTTCATAAAAAGAAGAATGGTCTAGAAAACAAGATTCAAAATTTACAGAAAGCCCAAATTTATTGCAGTTTTCAAACTTTAAACCAAGCATTTTACAGCCCTTAAATGAGCATTCCTGAAACAAAGTACCATTCAAGGTTACCATACTAAGATTGCAATCTATGAATTGACAGTCAATAAAATCAATTTGAGATAGATCAGCATTAGTAAGGTCGCAAAACTTAAAAATACAGCTCTCATAATCAGCTTCTTCAAAAGAGCCTTCAGAAAAAATCAATTTATTGAATTCTCGCTCATTGAAATACTTTTCTTTCATATATAAGGCTAAAAAGTCTAAGGTTATTAATCAATTAAAGCAAAAGAATTCATGAAACGAGAAATTGATTCATTCGAATCATTCTCAGTTTTAGTTACAACTTGAAGCATATACACTCTATTTTCAACCAGGTAAACACGAATTCTGATAATAGCCATTCCATCCTGGAAATTAATTTTGACTTCTTTTCCCTGATATTCTCCAAGCTGAACCATTTTTTCATCAAGCCTCTTTCCATCTATAGAACTTACCAAACCATCTATCGTTTCTTTAAAAAAACCTGCCAACTGTTCCTTACGATCAGAGTGCACAAGTGTATCCGGATATTGCGCGTAACTGCTTAAATAGATCAAATTACTATCTTCTTCCTTCTTTGAAAGATCCAGCATGTGAATATGCATATCTACTGGTCCGGCTTCCGTATTCACGGTCTGAACGTTTTCAGAAGGTTCTTTGGGGAATTCAATTTGGTAACCCTGATCTTCACTTTTCAATAAAAACCAGTCTGAAGTTATTATAAAACCTGAGAAAATTACACTAATGAAGAAAATGAATGAGAGGGTTGAAATTTTCTTAAAATCCATATTATTTGTTTTTTCTATAAATATAAACCATGAAAATGAAAAATCCTTATCCGTTAAGCATTTTCTGATAAACACTGTTAACAAAATAAGTAATAGCAGGTATCCCAACAATCCTCCTCCAATAATAATCCAAAAAGCACTTAATTTCGAAAATCTTAAAACTGCAATGATACTCAAACCCATTAATACCATACTTTGCCATTGCCCACCAATTTCATAGCCTAATTGAAATGTCGCGGCAATCATAATCCCTACAGCACAAGCATTCACTGCATCTAAGAAACCCGATAACAGCTTCGATCTTCTTAAAAGAGGTATGAGCTTAACCAAAAACCCAACAAGGAAAAATGAAGGTAAAAACATACCAACAGAGGCCCATATAGCGCCAGAAATGCCTTTTAATTGATAACCTATAAAAGTAGCAGTGGTTAATACAGGTCCTGGGGTAAACTGCCCCATTGCTATGGCATCAAGTAATTCCTGCTTAGTCAACCATATCCAGAAAATGTTCCTGGATCATCCATTTTCGTTTCTCCACCAACTCTTCCTGCATCATGGCAATATGTGCTACTGGTTCACCAAATGCGAAACAGCCTAATTTTAAAAAAACGAAACAAACTTCTTTTAAAGCCGCAAAATTCATCGCAATGCTATTTTACCTTCTACCCATGGATCTCCAGACAAATACATATTGATTCCCGTTTTTTCTTCAACATCAACCAAAGCATTGCGAATTGAAACAGATCTCAAATTTATAGCTGCTCTTAATGAATCTGTTTTGTGCACTTGCCCTGCAAACGGAGCTTCTAAAAATCCATAACTAACCTCTGAAGGTTCTGTGATCGTGGCAATACTCCATTCATCAATCAAAGCAAACTCAATAGGTGCCATTTCACCCTTAATGATAGCCTGAATAAGCATCGGTCTTATCCCGGCATACAAAGTGTCCTTTTCTGCATAAGCCTGTGAAATAGAGTTATGATGGCTTAAGATGGTTGACATCCAAACTTCATTTCCAACTATTTTTTCTCCAGGATAGCCAAATTCATTTAAAATCTTCTTTAAATCAGCCATTTGCTTTTCACTATGAGGTGCAAATTTTTTCTCAGCATACTTATCTTGTGCCGTTGAACTTAACTTAAAAAGGGCCTTTATTGCTAGCTTTTGGTCCCTTTTGAACATGTCATGAACCTGATTCTTTAAGGAATCATTTAATTGTTGCTCATAAGCGAGGTGTAAATCTTGATAGATAGACATCAACTCCTTCGAGCTTTCCCTCTCCAAGAAATCTGACAAGAAATTATTCTTGCTAATCGACTTTTTATCCCAGCCTGCAATAATTCCTTTTTTCAAAAATTCTAAAGCCACATCCGATCGATTCAATATCACTGCCAATTGAGTGGCAATTTTATATTCTCTGACAAAAACAAAATCGTAATTATCAAATAAATTATTGTAAATATCGAGTGCAGATTGAAAGTTTTGCCTGGCGATAAAGACCTCAGCTTCTATTACTTTTTGATGATAGTCTTTATAATTCTTATTATTGGACTCTCCGCTAAACTCCAATTCACTCAAATTAAGACCGCTTATAATTGTAATTAATAAAAATGATTTAAAATACTGAATCATATATTGTTATAATTAATTATCTCACAATGCACATTAGGTTAAAACATAGATTCCTACATCTCATAATTTGTTTCCAGCTCAAGCCAGGCCCTTTTCAATTGCTTTCCACTCACCTCTTAGCTTATGCTACCTTGGTTAGTTCTTAATTGTAATAAGACCACTAATTTACCACTAAATAATTTCAGTGATTTAGATAGCTGTCCATTTTCATCAACGGTAAATACCTTCCTTTAGGGAAACTTTCTTTTTTATCATAGGTAACAAAACCTTGTTTCTTATAAAATGCCTCGGCATGAGGGTCAGCTTCCACTAGTATTGGGTAATCCTGCTGTATCACTTTCTCTAAGGACGTTGCTAATAAAGCTTTTCCCAAGCCTTTACCAATTAACTCTGGAAGCAACCAAAGATGCACTACTTTATAATAATTTTTCTCTTCACTAATAGCACAAAAACCCTTAGGGGTTTCATTTATTGTGAGAACTACAACCTCCCATTCAATTAAATCACTTGCGCTCATTCTCAAGTCATCTTTCCAGTTTAAGATCCATTCTTCTGGGTATTCCCAATACTTTTTTGAAGTGAGACTGATTTGATTAAGTTGTTCAATATCATTAATTTCGGCAGGTCTAAATATCATAAATTTACGAGATTCGATTATTCTTAAAGCATTGACAATATGCTATTTTAATGCACAAATTTATCGAGAAACTATTCAAATAGCTCAATAGTATAATTAAGCAAGTCTACATTCCCAGCTTCACCATGCCCGGGAATAACAATTTCAACTTGAGGTACCATAACTTTCAAATTTTCAATTGTCTTGGGCCATTCTGCAACAATAGCATCTTCTAAATTCCCTTTCTTACCCCCTATTGCTTTGACCAAACAGCCACCGAAAAGAATTTTTTCATCTGAAAAATAAGCCACAATATTATCCTTGCTGTGCCCTTCACCAACAAACAAACTAATCACTTTCTTATCGCCAAATCCGTGTTCATATGAAGAAGTGATACCGTATTGCGGAATCACCAATGACTTTTCTTTCGCAATTTCCAAAGTAGAACTATTGGCAAAAGAAGTTATTTCATTTTTATGGAATGCTTCTAATCCACCCATCGCATCCACATGAAAATGTGTAACAACTAACGAACGCACTTTGCATTTTAAATTATTCTGTAGCCAATTAATAAGCTGAATAGAACTTTCATTTGAAGCTGGAGTATCATAAACTATGGCTTCATTCTTATCTATAAAAACCATTCCATTGCAAGAAACTTTTCCGAATTCTTCTGTATCCAAATAGGATACATGAATATAAGCATACTCCGACAACTTGATTATTTTTAAGTTTTGAGATTCATAAATATATTCCTTTTTAATTGATTTATTACATGAATTAAAAGTGATTAAAATCAATATTATGAGAAACTTAAGTGTAATATGTGTATTATGAAAACTCATGAACCCTTTGTTTTATCATTACAGTCTTGATTATTCTTATTGGATTAATCCATAATACATCACATCCACTAATTGGCCCGAAGAAGTCCTGTAATCTTTACGAATAGTGCCCTCTATTTCAAACCCACATTTTTCAGCAATTTTTCGGGCTGGAAGATTACTCTCATGGGTACGAATAAATAATTTCTCGAAACCATAATCCGAAAAACAATGCTCACAAAAAGCCTTCAAAGCCTTAGCTCCTAATCCTTTTCCTGCATAATTAACGTCAATAAAATAGCCAATCTCAGACTTAGGAACACTCCATTCAATATTTTTAAGATCATAGAAACCTACGAATGAATCATTTTCAGCATCAACCAAAACATATGGAAAATAGATTTTATTTTTAATGCCTTCTTCCATTTCAAGTATAAACTGTTTTGTTTCCTCTAGGTTATTGGTTCTTGAAATAGTACCTGCAAAAAACTTTCTAAGTCTTTCTCTATTATTTTCAACCATCTTATAATAATCTTGAAGATCATCAGATTGAAGAAGTCGAATAGAATAATTTTCAAATTGCACCATAGCGCTATATCAGTTCAAGTAATTAAGTGTAAAAATACCAAACCTTTTGGTACAATGTTTTTTAGAGTCCTTAAAAATTCTCTCCTATTTTTCTGACTATAAGGATAGAGTGGAGTTCTTCAGAGCCATCTTTTTTTCGATAAGATTTCAAAAATTCTTTCATCAGTTCAAAAGAATAATCTTTCAACTGAGATTTAACATTTTCGTTATCATGAAAATAGAATCGCATAGCGTTGCCACTCTTGTCTTGAATTAGCTTAGGTTCTTTCTCAGCTCCCGGAACATAACTCAAATAAAGAACCCCTTTATTAGACAGTAATTTTGAACAGTCACTGACTAATTTATCTCGATCCTTAGCACTTAGGTATGGCAATGTAAAACCACAAATGATTCCATCAAATTCGCCTTCTAATAAATGAAGGTTCCGAACGTCCATGAGTTCGTATTTGACTTTTGGGGCATGACTCTTGGCTCTTTCAATCATCTTATCAGAAATATCTATAGCAGTAATGCTTAATTCCGGACAATGACTTGCCAGGTATTTTGTGATATTACCAGGTCCACACCCAATTTCAAGTATTTTAGTATTTGTATAAGGCAAAGCCTTTCTGAAATAATCATAAGTATCATTATAGAGCTTAAGCTCCATAAACTGCACTTCATAATCTAGGGCAATGCTATTCCAGGCTTTAAAGGTCTTTTGATAATTATCCATCAGGAAAATCTAAATAAATTCAATGAATTATTTTAATTTACAGGTCAAAAATATCATTCCTCCTTGCAATTCTAAACCCTTTTTTTAATACCGTTCCTGAAGCTTTGCTATCGGGTTTTAAAACTGGATTTGTATGGTTAAAATGAATAAAAATAACCCTATTCTTTTCGTCATCAGAAAGATGTTTAAATCTCTCCATACTTTCTACAATAAATGGGTGTGGAATTTCACTAATATCTCTGTTGTTAATTTCCTCTGCATCAAAAAAAGTAGCATCAATGAACGCGTAGTCAACCTTCTTTATCATCCCGACAATTTCGGTTTCCCATTTTTCCCATTTATCAATATCAGGTAAAAATAGAGCAGTTTTCTTCGGCCCTTTTATGAGGTAACCTACCGTTTCTGAATACTCATCCCGATGAGGAACTTTCAACGGTGTAACTCTGATATTTTTATTGATTTCCAACTCTTTACCATGTTTTAAACTTTGAAGAATAATGTTCCTATTGCTTACCAATTGACCCCATGGCCCATTTGTTTCAAGAAAGCCTTTCATCTTGGGCATGGTAAAAACGTTGACCTGATCGGAGTTCATAGCCTCCTTACCCAAATACATTAATCCTGTATAATGCCCAATATGAGCGTGCGTCAAGAATATGCCATCGGGAGTTTCTTTAGAGTTCAAATGACCAAAAGCCCTTAAAGCTTTCATTTGAGTAGGTAAATCTGGTGTGGCTTCAAAAAGATAACTTGATTGGTTAATTTGATCAACCAATCCCAAGGACACAACTTTCCTGCTATAATCTTGATTTTCAAATAGTGAAGAACAGCATTCTTTTTTACAAGCAATATGGGGAGAACCTGCATCTTGGACAGTTCCAAGAACTACCAGAAAAATCTTTTTCTCAATAGCACCTTTTCGCTTCTCAGTTTCTTCCTGAGCAAATATTCCCGCAGAAAATACAAGACAAATTACGCTTAGAATATAAAATCGAAGTTCCGTCATGGTTAAATTAATTTTAAGGAATCAAATAGCCTGCTTTTCAAGCGCCAAGTAATGTGTTGTTTCAGTACCATAAAGAGGAAAGACCTTCAACTCACACTTATAAGACGAATTGTCTTTTTTATAATTGGTTATAATCTCTTTAAAAGGTTTATCAACCGATAATTTCTGTCTTATTATTTTTTTTCTCTTTTCTGAGGTTTCTTTCCCTTGCAAAAATGCTGGTGTTTGATGCAGAGCAAATTTTTTCGAGTAACCGGTCATATCAACAAATCCATCATTCACCCAAATTATCTTTTTGTTCATATCAGTAATGACTAAAGCTTCAAAGGATTCATTTTTAAAAATAATATCAAGATCATTCTTCCAATGTAATTTCAAAGCCATTTTTTTAATCTCATTTATATCAGCTTTACGATTCAATGCTCCAGCCGTTTCTTGGTAATGTGAACCAAATATACCCCAACTCATCAATGGCAACTTTTCAGAGCTTGATGGCTTTAATAAATGTTTTATCTTATTATACTCTTGGCTATTCAAGGACGACAAATAAACGTCCAAACACATCATTTTAGTTATATCATAATTCATTTCGGTCTTTTTGTTTAAGTAATTGATTACTAATAAAGAAAAAATATTAAACATTGCTTGTTAGTGTTTTAAATATAACTAATTTATATAAGAATTTCTTAAAACTGAAAATTCAATACCTAGCTTTACAAGCTTTCTTCGTAGCTATTTTTGCAATCGATTATACTTTTTTAGTGTTTCAACTAACAAATCATGAGGTAAGGCATAGGCCTTATTTCCATTTATCCCCTCCATTGTTTCTGCAGCTACCATCGCATTGATGATGGCCTCTTCGACTACTTGAACCGTCGCCTCGAAAAGGGGCATCAATCTATCGTTTGAAAAAGTTTCAACTTGTACATTTTCATCTCTATTGAAGGCATTTTCATTGGCTGTAGAAAAGGCTAAAAATATATCTCCAGAACCATTACTACCGCGTCCACCTACAATACCAACGCCCAATGGGATTCTCTGAGCAATTCTTTTTAACTGATGCGGCAATAAGGGAGCATCAGTAGCAATTACTACAATGATCGAACCATCTCCTTCTTGTCGTCTTGATTGTGGCGGTGCATTATATTCATACTTTAATGTATCCTTAAGGGCAATCCCAACCGGTACTCCTGCAATTGTTAAATTCCTTTTAGCTCCAAAATTCGATTGAACTATGGCCCCTACAGTATAAGTATTATCATTAACAGTGGTCACCCTCGACGAAGTGCCGGTTCCTCCTTTAAAACCAAGGCACATCATTCCTGTACCTCCACCAACATTTCCTTCGGCAATTTTGCCAGAAGATGCGTTCTCTATGGCTTCTAACACATGCTCTTCTTTAACGTGAAAACCATAAATGTCATTTAAAAATCCATCATATGTTTCTCCCACTACTGGGTAGGTATACCACCAATCCTCTCCTTTGTACCAATCGGTATCAACATACCACTTTAACACAGCATCTCTCACCACACCAACACTATTTGTATTTGTAATCATGATGGGTGTTTCAAGAAAACCTGACTCTGTAACCCAGGTTGTTCCAGTCATTTCTCCATTGCCATTTAAACTATACCAGTTGGCATATACAGGACTAAATTTTTTGGCTTTCCCTCTAGGGAAAATAGCCGTGACGCCTGTGCGTATTGGGCCTTCCCCCACTTTATTATCTCCGTTTCCAGAGATGATGGTACTATATCCCACCTCAACTCCTTCCACATCAGTAATGGCATTATGAGTTCCAGTTGTTCCGGTAAATGGTACGCCTAGGTCTCTGGCTCTTTGTTTCTGCCCATAAACAATTGAGCATACGATTAATAATACGAAACTTATAATTCTTGTCATTAGATATTGGTATAAATTGATTGAAGACCTTGGTGTCTTCCCAAGGTCTTAAAGGTTAATTATTAGCGGCTCATCTATTTTTAAGCAAGTCTTTACATTGCTTTCCAAAAACACCGGCTACTCCGGCGGCTAAGCCTCCGATAGCAGCAGTTACCAAAATTAAAACATAAGCATTACCTCCTAAAGGCAGCAACACGGCTATTTTTTTTGCTAAGGTAAAATCATTGGCATTTGACAGGA
>CAYMKR010000013.1:0-19617 GCA_964390865.1 uncultured Flavobacteriaceae bacterium
TTATTTGAATTGCATAAACTGTTTTAATGTCAGATTTCATTCGATTACTTCCCGACAATGTGGCCAACCAAATTGCTGCAGGTGAGGTGGTACAGCGCCCTTCTTCAGTTGTAAAGGAATTGTTGGAGAATGCTGTAGACGCTAAGGCTACAGAAATAAAACTGATCGTAAAGGATGCTGGGCGAACTTTAATTCAGGTAATCGATAATGGTTTGGGCATGAGCCCTAAAGATGCGAAAATGGCTTTCGAAAGGCATGCCACTTCCAAGATTCAATCCGCTAATGATTTGTTCAATTTGCATACAAATGGATTTCGAGGTGAAGCACTAGCTTCTATAGCAGCAATCTCCCATGTAGTTCTTAAATCCAAAACAAAAGATGATGAGCTCGGAACGGAAATCAAAATTAATGGAGGTGAATTTATTTCCCAACAGGAAACTTCATCTGCTATAGGTTCAAACTTTACAGTTAAGAATCTGTTCTATAATATTCCCGCTAGAAGAAACTTTCTAAAATCAAATACCATAGAGACAAGGCATATTATTGACGCTTTTCAAAGAGTTGCCTTTACGTATCCTGAAATTGCTTTTACCTTAATCCATAACGATAGCGAATTATTTAATCTTCCGGCAGGAAATACCTCTCATTGGATTAGCAACGCAAGACAACGAGTTGTGAATATTATGGGAAAGAACACCAATGAAAAACTTGTCCCGATTGATGAAGAGACAGATATTTTAAAAATCAACGGTTTTATTTCAAAACCTTCTTTCGCAAAGAAAAAGAAAGGTGAGCAATTCTTTTTTGTGAATAATAGATTTATTAAAAGCCACTATCTGCATCATGCTGTTATGAATGCCTTTGAAGGACTATTAAACCATGGGTATCATCCCTCCTATTTCTTATACCTCGAAGTGCCAACTGAAAGTATTGATATCAATATACATCCGACAAAAACCGAAATCAAATTCGACAATGAACGCGATCTATATGCAATTATAAGATCTACGATCAAGCATAGTCTTGGCCAATACAATGTTTCTCCTAGCCTTGACTTTGAGCGAGATTCAAGTCTCGACACACCTTATTCTTATAAAGACAAGGCATATGTTTCGACTCCTGCTATTGAGATTGACCAGGATTTCAATCCTTTTAAGACTGAAGGATATGGTCAAGTGAAGCAACAGAAAGCATCAAATAATGCGCAATGGGAAGCACTTTATCTCAGTGATCATCCTGAAAAAGAACTTATCGAAAATATTACGGTTGATCTCGACAATGTCAGTCAGGAGTTATTTGACGAAGCACAGGAGGCCTATTCATTAAAGACTTTTCAGGTTCAATTAAAATACATTGCCAGTTCTATTAAGTCTGGTATGGTTTTAATAGATCAAAATGCGGCTCACCAAAGAATTTTGTATGAGGAGTATCTGGCAAAAGTAACTATGGAAGGCCTCGGACATCAACAATTACTTTTTCCTTTAAAACTCAATATCAGTAAAAATGATGTTTCAGTCGTTAAGCAGATAGAACAAGACCTTCAAAGTGCCGGTTTTCATATTTCAGAGATACAGGATGAAGCAGTAATTCTTGATGCTATCCCAACTACAATTTCAGAAAAAGAAGTTATAGGTATACTTGAATCCTTAATTGACAATTTTAAGAACGAGGTTCCAGAATCGAGTTTTAGTCAAATTGATCTGATCACAAAGAGTCTTGCAAAAAGTTTGGCCATTAAACCAGGAACAACCTTAAATAATAGAGAACAAGAGAGCTTATTAAATAAACTATTCTCTTGTAAAGAACCAAATTATTCGCCTTTTGGCAAGAAAACATATATAACCATGTCATTAGATGATCTGGAAGAAAAATTTAATTTCTAAGAAGTATGGGCAAATTAACAGACGCCATCAAACATTTGATCATATTGAACGTGATCTTTTTTGCAGCCAGTTCCTTTTTTGGTCTAAATATTGGAAATTGGTTTGCGCTGTACTTTCCACAAAATGAACATTTTGGGTTTTGGCAATTTGTTACGCATATGTTCATGCATGGCGGGTTTATGCATATTTTGTTTAATATGTATGCCTTATGGGCCTTTGGATCTCCGCTTGAGCAAATGTGGGGAAGAAACAAATTCTTATTTTTCTATTTTTCAGCCGGTATTGGTGCCGGACTAATCTACACAGGAGTTAATTATTTTCAATTCAATAGTATTTATAATGACTTGATTGGTGTTGGAATGCAAGCGGGTGACATTCAAAACCTTTTGGAATCTGGCAGTTACAATTCCGGAGTTTTAGATTTGATTCCTGAAAAAAAGTTGTCTGAAATTTATCAAATATATAACACTCCAGCAGTAGGAGCTTCTGGAGCTATTTATGGCGTATTGGTGGCTTTTGGAATGAGTTTTCCGAATGCCAAACTGGCCCTGATCTTTTTACCCGTGCCAATTGCTGCAAAATACTTTATTCCTGTATTGATAGGTATAGATCTATTCTCTGGGGTAACTGGTTTCTCTATATTTGGAGGAGGGATAGCTCATTTCGCTCATGTCGGCGGTGCACTTATAGGATTTATTATGATGAAATATTGGGAAAAAAATCAATTCAGCAGATGGAATTAATACGCTTTAAATTATGAATTGGTTTTCAAATTTATACCAGAATTTTCTTCAAAGAAATATCGTTGAACGAATAATCATTATCAATGTGTTTATTTTTGTGATGACCTATTTGTTTAACACCTTGTCGTTCTTGTTCCAAATAGATGGAAATCTCATCATGTCTTGGTTTTCTTTAAAACCAGACTTTGAAATGCTACTCTACAGGCCTTGGAGCATTATAACCTATGGTTTTCTGCATGCCGGATTCTTCCATATACTTTTTAATATGATGGTCCTCTATTATTTTGGAAATCTTTTTCTTGATTTCTTCAATGCAAAACAATTTCTAACCTATCTGTTTCTTGGAATTATTTCAGGCGGGCTTATTTACATAATATCCTATAATTCCCTTCCCGGACTTCAAACGCAAGAATCTTTATTAGTGGGTGCATCGGCCGGAGTCATGGCTGTCGTTATTGGTGTAGCAAGCCATATTCCTCAATATTCTCTTCGTTTTAGGTTTATTGGAAACATCAAATTGTTGTATATTGCTGTTGCTTTGGTCGTATTGGATGTAGTTCAAATTCCAGCAGGTAATGCGGGCGGGCACTTGGCTCATTTAGGAGGATCCTTATTAGGTTTTTTAATGACCACATATTTTAGTCAGGGTAAAATCTTTATTGGATGGTTTGAAGGCCTTTTTACAAAGAATAAGAAGAAACCTCTCAAAACAGTATATAAAAATAAAAAACAAAGCAAGCAGACTTCATATCAAAGTAAAGAATCAAAGTCTGAGCAGCAAATAAGAATAGATAGTATCCTTGATAAAATTAGTAAGTCTGGTTATGATACCCTTACAAAAGAAGAAAAAGATTACTTGTTTAAGGCAGGTAAAAAATAATTTAAAACGATTCCCCTCTTGAAAAATCTATCGTTTTTAAATAAAATAGTGTTTTTTCTAAACAACATAATGGCATTGTTATTCTTTGCCTCATTGACTATTCCATATATTGCACCTAAGTCGTTTCCACTTCTATCCATATTGAGTTTAACCGTTCCTTTTTTACTGTTTTCACATATTGTCTTTATTATTTATTGGTTGTTAGCCAATTTAAAAAAACAATTTTTACTCTCTTTATCTTGTTTACTTCTTGCCATCGGCTTATCCATTTTTCCATATAAATTCAAGGAAAAGACAGTAATTAGCGGTAATAGTTTTGCTGTGATGAATTATAATGTTCGAGTCTTTAACAAATACCAATGGATCGATTCTGAAGACATCCCCATGACCATCTCAAAATTCATTGCCACTCAAGATCCAGACATAGTCACTTTTCAGGAATACTATCCAAACAAAGACATCTCTTTGACCTATGATTATTCTTATGAAAAATTAAAGGTTGGCAAAACGGTTAGTGGCTTGGCAATATATTCTAAATACAGAATTGTTAATAAGGGAAGTCTCGATTTTGAAAATTCAAATAACAACGCCATTTTCATTGATGTCATAAGGAATAGTGATACGATTAGAGTATATAACTTACATCTGGAATCATTAGGAATAAAGCCCGAAAGTGTTGATCTAAATTTGGATGAAAAAAAATCTAAAAAGCTGATTTACAGGCTAAAAAAATCCTTTACCAAACAACAAGACCAGGTTGAGAAATTTATAGAACATAAGAAGGCATGCTCTTATAAGGTTATCATAAGCGGAGATTTTAACAATACAGCCTTTTCTTGGGTCTATTATAAAGTCAAATCTGATTTGAATGACACTTTTACTGAGGCTGGAAAAGGTTTTGGAAAAACTTATTCATTTAATAAATACCCCTTAAGGATTGATTTTATATTATCTGATTCACATTATAAGGTAAATGAACACATCAATTATGAGATAGGCCTTTCAGATCATGAGCCCGTTATGGCTCGCTTTAGTTACTAGTCATAGGTAATATCAGGTCTCATTATTTTATATTTTTCAAAATTATCTTTCAGGGAAAAAATCGTATTTTTGTCGGCGCTAAAGACTTGAGCATGACGACAGATAAAAAAGTAGCTTTTTATACATTGGGCTGTAAATTGAATTTTTCAGAAACCTCTACTATTGCAAGAGATTTTCAATCTGAAGGTTTCGAAAGAGTTGATTTCGATGAATTTGCTGACATTTATGTCATTAACACATGTTCGGTTACCGATAACGCAGACAAACGTTTTAAAACTATTGTTAAATCTGCCTTAAAGCATAACGAGGAGGCTTTCTTGATCGCTATAGGATGTTATGCTCAATTAAAACCTGAAGAATTAGCAAATACTGAGGGTGTTGATCTGGTATTGGGCGCAACTGAAAAGTTTAAGGTACTCGATTATATTCAGGATTTGTCAAAGAATGACATCGGCGAGATGCATTCATGCGAAATTGATGAGGCCGATTTTTATGTAGGTTCCTACTCTATTGGAGATAGAACCAGGGCCTTTTTAAAAGTACAAGATGGGTGTGATTATAAATGTACATATTGCACTATTCCGCTTGCAAGAGGGATCTCACGAAGTGACACATTGCCAAACGTTTTATCTAATGCCAAAGAAATTTCAGATAAAGGAATCAAAGAAATTGTGCTCACAGGAGTGAATATTGGAGATTATGGAAAAGGTGAATTTGGCAATAAAAAACATGAACACACATTTCTTGACCTCGTTCAGGAATTGGATAAAGTTAAAGGTATTCATAGAATAAGAATTTCATCAATTGAACCTAATCTCTTAAAAAATGAAACCATAGAGTTTGTGGCTCAATCAAATAGTTTTGTACCTCATTTTCATATCCCTCTTCAGAGCGGAAGTGACGCTTTACTCAAGACTATGAAACGAAGATACAAGACTAGCTTGTATTTTGATCGGGTCAAAACTATAAAAACTGCCATGCCAAATGCCTGTATTGGTGTAGACGTAATTGTTGGCTTTCCAGGTGAAACAGATGACTTGTTTCTTGAAACCTATAAAATGCTTTCAGATCTTGACATTTCTTATCTTCACGTTTTCACTTACTCGGAAAGACCAAATACTGAGGCAGTTGAAATGGATGGCGTTGTACCTTTAAAGGTTCGGAAAAAAAGAAGTAAAATGCTTAGGGGCTTATCCGCTAAAAAAAGAAGGGCCTTTTATGAAACTCAAATCGGTGCTGAATTGAGCGTTCTTTTTGAAGGAGAAAACAAAAAAGGTTACATTCATGGTTTTACTCAAAATTATGTTAAGGTTAAAGCTCCTTGGGATCCATCTCTAGTCAATACGCTTCACCCAGTTAGACTTAAAAATATTGATGAAGACGGGCTTGTCAGATTTGATTGGTCTACCGAAAAAGTTATGCCATAAAAACAAATTATTTCGCTGAAAGTTTTAGTATTTTTGAGGCCATACCCATAGGATGGAAGATAAAATACACATATACTTCATGCCAGGCCTGGCAGCTAGTTCTCAGATATTCGAATACATTCATCTTTCAGAAGATAAATTTGAATTACATTACTTAGAATGGATTACACCAGATTCTAAAGACGAAAATTTAGCAGCATATGCCTCTAAATATGTCGCGCTTATCAAACACGAACTTCCCGTTCTTATAGGTGTATCGTTTGGAGGTATTCTTATTCAGGAAATAGGCAACTTGATTCCGGTAAAACAATTGATCATTATTTCCAGTATTAAATGTAGGGCAGAAATGCCAAAACGTTTAAAGTTTATAAAAAATTCAAAGGCGTATAAGTTCTTTCCATCTAAAAAATTATCAAGGATAGATGACTTTTCAAAATATGATTTTCATCCACATCTTAAGAAAAAAACTGAATTATATAATAAATATTTAAGCATAAGAGACGAAAATTATCTAAATTGGGCCATTCACAATGTATTGCATTGGAGCAAGGCTTTTCCTGACAAAAACATAATACATATTCACGGTACTAAAGATGAAATATTTCCAATTAAGTACGTTGAAAATTGTATTCCTATTGAAGGAGGGACGCATGCCATGATTATTATTAAAGCAAAGAAAATAAGTTCAATCCTAGAAGATGTTTTACTAGCATGATACTTGAAAAAACAAATATTGAGGATATCATCCTATTAACCCCAAGAGTCTACAAAGATGAAAGAGGTTATTTCATGGAGTCGTATAACCAGAAAAAAGTGGAATTACTTATCAAGGATCATTTTGTCCAAGACAATGAATCTGTGTCTCATAAGAATGTATTACGAGGTCTCCATTTTCAACTTCCTCCCCAAGCTCAATCCAAGCTGATGAGGGTCGTTAAAGGAAGTATTCTAGACATTGCCGTAGATTTAAGAAAAGAATCAAGCACTTTTGGCAAACATTTTAAGCATGTGTTGAGTGGTGAAAATAAAAAGCAGCTATACATACCTGTTGGATTTGCCCATGGTTTTCTTAGTCTGGAAGACAACACAATATTAAATTATAAGTGTTCAGACTACTACGAAGCCAGTGCAGAGGCCTCTATCCGATGGAATGATCCTGACCTCAATATCGACTGGGGAATCGACGCTCCTATTTTGACAGAAAAAGATCGATTAGCCGAAAATTTTGTTACATTTGAAAATCCCTTTTAATTTTTTAAAACATAATCTATGAATAGATCCTATCGCTTCATTGTATTGGCCAGTATCATTATTGTTGCCATATTTTTTATAAACGCAGAGAAAAATGTGAATAAATCTGTCACTGAAGCTCAGGTTCTTGTAGATTCTTCTGGGAATGATCAATACACCTACAAAATAAAAGCCCTTAAGATCCCTGAGAATTTAAATTTTTGTGGTGAAAAGGTAGCCCTTAACAAAACAGATATTCGTGAAAGAATTGACAGAGAACTCTTGGTAAATACTTATTGGCAATCAAACGCCTTATTGTGGTTTAAAAGAACGTATAAATATTTTCCAATTATTGAACCTATCCTTAAAGAGAAAGGAGTTCCTGATGATTTTAAATATCTCGCTGTTATTGAAAGTGATCTGAGAAATGTGACATCCTCTGCTGGTGCAAAGGGAATGTGGCAAATGTTAAAAGGTGCAGGAAGAGAAAATGGTTTAGAAATAAATGATAATGTAGATGAAAGGTACCATTTGGAAAAAGCAACCAGAGCCGCCTGTGACTATTTGATCAAGGCAAAGGAAAGACTCGGAAGTTGGACTTTAGCAGCAGCCGCTTATCACTCGGGTAATTATGGTATTGAAAAGAGGTTAAAGGAACAAATGGTCGACAGTTATTATGATGTGCTAGCAGGAGAAAATACAGAGCGTTATATTCCTAGAATTGTAGCTGCTAAAGAAATTCTTAGTCATCCACAAAAATATGGTTTCGAATTTGACAAGGATGATCTTTACCAGATTGGCCCAACTTATTCAGTGAAAGTAGATACTGCCATTACCAATATTGCTAATTTTGCCAAAAAATACGATACAAATTACAAGGAGTTAAAAATGTATAATCCTTGGTTAAGAGAAAATAAGCTGAATAATAAATCAGGAAAGTTGTATGAAATTCAAATCCCTGAATAAGAATTTGACCGTCAAATAGAAGATATTATTGACTTGTTTATTCTCTTCATAGATTAATATTTGCAATCATTTTTTGAGACAGTTTGAATTCATTTACGATTTCTTCAACGATTTCTTTTGCAGGTTTGATCTCATTAATTAGACCTGCGATTTGACCGATTTCAAGTTCTCCATTAAATAAATCACCTTCAAACATCCCTTTTTTTGCCCTTCCACGTCCCAATAGCTCCTGCAATTGATCTACACCAACCTGCTGACTATAAAGATCTTGTACTTTATTATAAAACTCATTTTTTATCAATCTTACAGGAGTCAATTCCTTCAAAGTTAAATCTGTTCCACCATCTTTAGTTTTTAAAACTTCTTGTTTGAAATTTAAATGTGCTGATGACTCCACACTAGCAACAAACCGACTACCAATTTGAACAGCTTCTGCACCGAGAGCCATTGCCGCCAACATTCCTTTACCGGTTGCAATTCCCCCTGCTGCAATCAGAGGTATACTAATGCTCTGCTTTACCATTGGAATCAGTGTAAGCGTGGTAGTTTCTTCTCTCCCATTATGTCCACCAGCTTCAAAACCTTCGGCAACGATAGCGTCAACCCCTGCTTCTACAGATTTTAAAGCAAATTTCACACTACTAACCACGTGTACCACAATTATTCCGTTTTCCTTTAAGAACCTAGTATACAACTTTGGATTTCCGGCAGAAGTAAAAACGATCTTTACCCCTTCACGTAATATAATATTGAGAATTTCATCCATTTCAGGATAAAATAAAGGAATGTTCACCCCAAAAGGCTTCTTAGTAGCTTCTTTGCATTTTTGAATATGCTCTTTTAGCGTCTGTGGGTGCATAGAGCCAGCACCTATCAATCCTAAACCACCAGCGTTGCTAACTGCTGAAGCTAATTTATAACCACTTACCCATACCATACCGGCTTGAATAATAGGGTATTGAATACCAAATAATTTAGTAATTCTATTTTTAATTTCTTGGTTCATTTTTAATATTTAAGCTCCATAAATTTACTAGCTTTTACTCAAATTTGAATGTTTATCTTCGTAAAATATGAATGAAGGAATGCCTTCATGAATCAAAATATGAATAAGATATCTGTCAGAAAAACTTTTGCATATACTTCCTTAGCATTAATTGCCTTTGCAGGTAATTCACTGATCTGTCGAATTGCGCTTAAAGAAGGCGCCATAGAACCTGCTATGTTTACTAGTATACGACTGTTATCTGGTGCAATAGCACTTATATTAATCGTTTCAATTACAAAGAAATCAGATACAACCAATTCAAAGGGTTCATGGTTTTCTGCTGCCATGCTTTTTATATACGCTGCGACATTTTCTTATGCCTATGTGTCTCTAGAAACTGGTACAGGTGCGCTGATTCTTTTTGGTACTGTACAAATCACAATGATTGCTTATTCTTTATTATGTGGAAATAAAATGAGTATTATCGAATGGCTTGGTGTCATGCTGGCACTTTCCGGTTTTATATATTTGATGTTACCAGGGGCAAAAGCACCTTCACTTTCTGGCTTCATATTAATGACTGTTTGTGGAATCGGGTGGGGTATTTATTCAATCCGTGGAAAAACCACAAAACATCCATTACATGACACTGCCTTCAATTTTTTAAGGACTATCCCTTTTTTATTACTGCTTTTATATTTTGTTTTACAAGAAAACAACTTTACAAGCAAAGGCGTCGGTTTGGCCCTGTTTTCAGGAGTAATTACATCAGGTCTGGGTTATATCATCTGGTATTCAGCATTAAAAGGACTGACAACAGTTCAGGCTTCGATAGTACAATTATTCGTACCCGTTATTGCAGGCCTAGGTGGTTTGATATTTGTTAATGAAGTAATTAGTTTTAGATTATTTGTTTCGGCATTGTTGATTCTAGGGGGAATCTTATTGTTGATTATTAAAAAAAAACGAACTAATTAATTTGGATTCAAGCCCTAATAATTATTAATAGCTTCCTTATCCAATAACTCCTGATCCTAATAATTCATCCTCTTGGTACCAGGCAACAAACTGTCCTTCAGTAATAGCCGATTGAGCATTCTCAAATGAAACGTATAAACCATTCTCAGCTCTATATAAAACGGCCTTCTCCAAAGGCTGTCTATAGCGAATTCTTGCTAAAACCTCCATCTCATGACCAACCTCAAGCGCGAGGTCTTCTCTGATCCAATGAATCTCCGATGCAGCAACAAAAAGCACATTTCTATATAGTCCTCGATGTTTTTTGCCTTCACCCGTATAGATCACATTCTGATTTACGTCTGTATCAATTACAAATAGTGGTTCAACAGTTCCTCCCACAGCCAATCCTTTACGTTGCCCTTTCGTGAAATAATGAGCACCCTGATGCGTTCCAACAGGTTTTCCATCCTCCAGAGAGTAATGGAACTTTTGACTACCAAATTTCAGAGCATCTTCTTGACTAGAGAATTCTGGTATTACTCTATTATAGATATTGGAATCATTAGGTATTTGAATGATAACCCCTTCCTTAGGTTTTAACTGCTGTTGCAAAAATTCAGGTAATCTCACCTTACCAATGAAACAAAGTCCTTGAGAATCCTTTTTTTCAGCTGTTACTAGGTCAAGTTCACCTGCAATGGCACGAACCTCAGATTTGTTCAATTCACCTATCGGAAATAATGCCTTTGACAATTGATGTTGCGACAGCTGACATAGAAAATACGATTGGTCTTTGTTATTATCCTTACCGGCCAAAAGGCTGTAGATCATCTCTCCGTCAATATCATGTACTGATTTTCTGCAATAATGACCTGTAGCCACGAAATCCGCGTTGAGATCCATAGCGATGTTCATAAATACATCAAATTTGATCTCTCTATTACATAAAACATCCGGATTTGGTGTTCTACCCATTTTATATTCCCTGAACATATAATCGACAATTCTCTCCTTGTATTGCTCACTAAGATCTACCACTTGAAAAGGAATTCCAAGCTTCTCTGCTACAAGCATAGCATCATTACTATCCTCCAACCAAGGGCATTCGTTAGAAATGGTAACAGAATCATCATGCCAGTTTTTCATAAAAAGTCCTATGACCTCATAACCTTGCTGCTTCAATAAATAAGCGGCAACACTTGAATCAACTCCTCCTGACAAACCAACAATGACTCTTTTCATGATAAAAAAAATTGCGTCGGCAAAGATACAAAAAACTAAAGGTATTTTGATTAATTCAAGACTTGTTTCAATTAAGTCTCTAAAAACAAGAAGTTAAGGATTGTTTAATCCCGTTCTGGCTTGAGAGCAGGCTGCTCTGTACTTACCAATTCTCCATCCACATAATTCTCCCAAGTCCCGACTCTTAAATCGTCTTTAAAAGGTCCTTTCTTGATTAAATCACCAGTTTTTCGACTATAATAATTGGCCATGCCGTTTAGCTTACCATTTGCATAATTAAAGTCTTGATACATAAATCCTTTTATAGAATATTTTTTATAATTCCCGTGAAGTAAGCCATTTTTATAAGAAGTGACTTCAGTAAGTTCACCAGAAGGATAATAGGTTTTATAATCACCATCTAATTTACCATTAGCATAATTTTCCTCGCTCATGATTGATTTTCCATCATCATGATAATAGAGCCACTCCCCTTCTCTTTCTTTTCCTTTCATAAGACCTTTGCTCTCTAAGGAACCGCTTGGAGTGAAAAAACTCACATCAGCCAAATCACTGTTCACTTTATATTCTTTTATGATTACAGGATAATCAGAATTAGAGGCCGAAAAATACTTGAATACACCAACTTCCTTCCCGTGTTCGAATGTTCCAGCATACCTGATTCTGTCATTGTTGTAATACTTTCTCCAGACTCCATGTCGATCCCCATCTGCATCTGTTTGATTTATATCTCCTTGGGCATAAATCATACCTAGATTCAAAAAACAGATTAAAAACAAAATATATCTATACATTCAATTGATTTTTCTACTTACTTAACTAATAAATTGGCAAATTGTTGTTTAATTTAAACAACTAGTTCATAGGGTAAAAATAGAAATATTTTTTAATTTTATGCCTTAAGCATTAATTTGCTTTGATACTGTTAAAAATTAGACGGTTGCATATGGTATTCTAAGGAAATAAAAAAGATGGGAGTAACGGATCTCAATAGGATATTGGCTATGGTCAAAAATGCCAAAAGAAGCTACAGGGATGAGGCCACTGAAGCTGTTTTAACTATGCCTGAAATTCTGCCAGAACTCATTGATAAAACTTTTGATACTGAAGACCCTCTGCATATCAAGGCAGCATGGATTCTCGAATTGGTCTGTCTACATGATTGCACCTTATTAAACAATTATATAGTAAAATTTATCCAGGGAATGTCCAAGCTAAAAAATGAAAGCGCGCTAAGACCGGTATCTAAAACCTGTTCTATCTGGTCCAGTTATTACTTTTCACATATATCAGACTTAAAACAGCTCGATAAAAAGGAAGTTGACCAAATCATTTCTTGCAATTTTGATTGGTTAATTGACGATCATAAGGTAGCAACTCAAGTATATGCGATGGACACTTTGAAACTATGGGGTAAGCACGAACCTTGGATCAATGAAGAGTTAAGATCCCTATTGCAAAAAAATGCCGATTCCGGTACAAGCGGTTATAAAGCCCATGCTCGGAAATTATTAAAAAATCTATAGATTAATGATGTCTAAAAAGGACTAATAAACTATTTTTACTGCTTACGAAAAACGAACTATTATGAATTTGACAGCATTAAATGCCATTTCTCCAATTGATGGTAGATACAGGAATAAAATCGAAGGTCTTTCAGCTTTTTTTTCAGAAGAAGCACTCATCAAATACAGAGTCAAGATTGAAATTGAATATTTCATTGCTTTATGTCAAATTCCTTTAAAGCAGCTTGAAGATTTTGATTCAAACCTATTCCCGAATTTACAGGATATTTATAAAAACTTAACTACGCAAGATGCGCTTAGAATAAAAGAAATCGAAAGCGTCACCAACCATGATGTAAAAGCTGTCGAATATTTTATCAAAGAAAAATTCGATAAATTACAATTGCAGAAATACAAAGAGTTTATCCATTTCGGTCTTACGTCTCAGGACATTAACAATACCGCAGTTCCTTTATCACTGAAGGAAGCTTATGAAAGTATTTACCTTCCTGAAATAAAGAAGTTGCTTGAAAAACTTGAATCTCTTGCTAATGAATGGAGTGGAATTTCTATGCTAGCTAAGACCCATGGGCAACCAGCATCTCCAACAAGATTGGGGAAAGAAATTTATGTTTTTGTAGAAAGAATCAAACAACAACTAAAACTAGTCAATGATGTCCCTTTCGCTGCCAAATTTGGAGGCGCTACCGGGAATTTCAATGCGCATAAGGTTGCTTATCCAAACCAAAACTGGAAAGCCTTTGGAAGTCATTTTGTAGAAGATATACTAGGTTTGACACATTCATTTCCTACTACTCAAATTGAACATTATGATCATATGGCTGCATTTTTTGATGGCTTAAAGCGAATCAATACTATTTTAATTGATTTTAACAGAGATGTATGGCAATATATATCAATGAATTATTTTAAGCAAAAAATCAAAAAAGGTGAAGTTGGGTCTTCTGCAATGCCACATAAAGTAAACCCCATTGATTTTGAAAATAGCGAGGGAAATTTGGGCATAGCTAATGCGATTTTTGAACATTTATCTGCCAAATTACCCATCTCTAGATTGCAAAGAGATCTCACTGATTCAACAGTGCTTAGAAATATAGGGGTTCCAATAGGGCATACAATCATCTCTTTCACTTCAACAATGAAAGGTCTGAATAAATTGCTTTTGAATCAGGAAGCTTTTGACAAGGATCTAGAAGATAACTGGGCTGTTGCTGCTGAGGCAATTCAAACAATCTTAAGACGAGAAGCTTATCCTGACCCTTATGAAGCTTTAAAGGGACTTACAAGAACTAATGCCAAAATCAATCAGAAATCGATCGCAGATTTCATAGACACCCTTGAAGTGAGTGAAACTATTAAACAAGAGCTCAAAGCCATAACACCACATAATTATACAGGAATTTAGTATGCGTTATATTACAATCATCATATTATTTACAACTATAGCATGTATAAAAAACACCAACATTCATGTTGATGATCTTAAACAAGGTTCTTTTAAAACTACTTTAGAAGACAAAGAAACTATATCATATGCAACAAGAAATGATTCCATTCAAGTAGAAGACTTTAACGGAATTAAGGATACTTTTAATATTAAATGGATAGATCAGTTTGAATATATTTTGGTTAAGACGAACCCTAAAACCATGCTTGACAGCACTCCTTTTCATGTGAAAATTACTGGTATTAAAAACAGTACTTATACTTTTAATGCCTACTACAAAGGTTCTAATTTTAAACAAAAAGGTACAGCTGTCAAACTAGATTGACAATGTTATAAAGCAAAATAACCATGGAAATTTTTTATCAAATCGATACCTGGGTTGCATTTTTGACCCTTACCTTTCTTGAAATCATACTGGGAATTGATAATATTATTTTTATTTCAATCACAGCAGGTAAGCTTCCGCAAAATCAGATTAAAAAAGCAACTAATATTGGATTGTTGCTGGCCATGGTTTTTAGAGTATTATTGCTCATTGGCGTCTCATACATTATAGCAATGAAGGATGCCTTGTTTATTATAGATCTTTCTTGGTTTCAGGCTGGTGTTTCAGGTCAGAGTCTTATTCTGCTCGGGGGTGGTATATTTTTATTGTACAAAAGCACAAGCGAAATCCACGATAAAGTTGAAGGAGTGTATGAAGAAGCAAATGCTTCCAAAAATATTAAATCTTCTTTATCTTCCGTTATTGTCCAAATTGTGGTCATTGATATTGTTTTTTCATTTGATTCTGTATTAACCGCTGTTGGTATGACCAATGGGTTGGATGGTGCTTTAATTGTGATGATAGCAGCTGTGATCGTATCAATTATTATAATGATGATTTTTGCTCTACCCGTTGGAAAATTTGTAAACAATCATCCTACCGTTCAAATGCTGGCTCTATCTTTCCTTATTCTTATTGGGTTTATGCTGGTGACAGAAAGTGCGCATTTATCTAATGCAGTTATTTTCGGGCAACCCGTTGGAGCTATACCGAAGGGCTACCTGTATTTTGCGATTGCATTTTCACTTGGCGTAGAGGCCTTAAATATGAAGGTTCGCAAATTACGGAAGAAAGCATAAAATTATCAGCCCTTATCTAAAAATCTATTCGTCTAAAGATGAATGTATTCTAACATCTTAAAGGCTATAAAATCGAGAAAACAGAATTGACCTTACAATATTTTGACTTGCTCTCTGTACCTTAAGTTACTTAGACAAGTCTTAATCCGATCTAGTTTTGCATTGAATTAATTGTTATAATCCATGCACTCATTTAGAAAACACCTTTCGTTATTAAAACAGATTTTAGGGCTTGTCATTATATTAACCGCCTTTCAATTACAAGCTCAAACAAGTTCTGTAATTAGCCTTGATGAAGTTAAATCTAAAGCCAAAGAAAAGAATACCAGTCTTAAAATTTCAGAGCAAGACTATGCCCTGGCTAAGGCCCAGTATGAAAGCTCCAGTGCTGTGCTCCTTCCGCAGATAAGTTTAAGCAATACCAGTACTTTAACTAACAATCCATTATATGCTTTCGGTTTTAAATTACTTCAAAGAGATGTTGAAACAAGTGATTTTGATCCTCAACTACTCAATGATCCAGGTAATGTCGAAAATTATAACACACGCATAGAACTTATACAACCTTTGATCAATCTTGACGGATGGAAAGAAAGAAAAATGGCCAACATAAATTTGGAAGCTTCAAACTTGCAAATGCAAAGGACTGAACAATATATAGAACTAGAGGCTACCAAAACCTATATGCAGCTCCAATTAGCATATAAATCTTTAGCCGTTATCGAGATGGCTAAAGAAACTGCCATTCAAAATCAAATATGGGCAAAAAATAGTTTTGATCAAGGTCTTATGCAAACTGCTTCATATCTGAATATGGAAGTTAGGGTAGCTGAAATCGAGCATAGGTTAAATTTAGCAAAATCTAACCTTCAAAACATTTCTGATTATTTAAATTTCCTTATTGGAGATGAAACTAGATCAATATTAAGTCCGATGGATGAACTTATCCTTGACCCAATTGGCGCTGGTGAAAATTCAGCATTATCTATGGATAGAAAAGACATTCTTGCCATGCAATATGCCGTTGATGCACAAGAGAAAATGCTCGAATCATCTAAAATGAATTTTGTTCCAAGAGCTAATGCCGTAGCCAATTATGAGTGGAATGATGCTTCTTTTATGGGTTTTGGTGCAAACAACTATATGATCGGTTTGCAGTTCTCTTGGGATATATTCAGTGGGTATAAAAATATTGGGAAGATTCATCAAGATAAGGCCTTGCTTGAGAAGGCAAGTCTCAAACAAAAAAAATATATTCAGGAAAGTGAACTTGAGTTAAACAAAGCAAGACGTCAATTGTTGGATTCAAAAAATCAAGTTGAGTTAACAAATCTTGCCCTAGAACAATCCAAAGAAGCTTTCAGAATTACCTCTAACCGTTTTAAACAAGGATTAGAAAAATCAAAAGACCTTCTTTTTTCCGAAACCAAATATCACGAAAAAGAATTGGAACATGCCAAAGCTATTTTCAATTACAACTTTTCAAAAGCCTATTTAAAATTCTTAACCATATAAATATGAAACTCATGAGGTCTACAATAAAAACTATAAAACTCCTTGGTTTAGCCATTGTTGTAAGCATACTACTCTTATCATGCTCCGATTCTAAAAGTGAAAATGAAACGGTGTTAGAACCCGTCAATGTAACTATTGAAACAGCATCTGAGCCGGAAGGAAACGGATTTTTTAACGCCAGCGGACAAATAGAGGCCGAACAATTTGCCAATATTAGTACGCGAATGATGGGATATGTTTCAAAAGTTTACGTTAAAGTTGGCGACAAGATCAACAAAGGTCAGGCCTTAATAGATATAAACAACGCTGATATGGAAGCCAGGAGAGCTCAAACCCAGGCGGGTATAAATCAAGCACAAGCCAGGTTCTTAACTTCTGAGAAGGACTATCATAGATTTCAAACTTTATTCGAACAGAACAGTGCGTCCCAAAAAGAACTCGATGACATAAAAACCCAATACGATATAGCGAAAGCGCAGCTTGAATCTGCAAAACAAATGCAGAAAGAGATTGATGCCATGCTTTCTTATACCAATATAAAAGCTCCTTTCAAAGGGGTCATTACCTCTACCTCGGTTAAATCTGGGGATATGGCTAAACCTGGGCAACATCTCTTAAGTCTTGAAGCTCCAGGAAATTTTGTTGCTACAGCCATGTTAAGCGAAAAAGATATTCCCTTTGTAAATAAAAATGATAGTGTTAAAGTATATGTAAAATCAAACGGAACGAGTATGACTGGAACTGTTAGTGAAATTAGCACTTCCTCTCACAATTCAGGCGGCCAGTATTTGGTAAAAATTCACTTATTGCTTCCTGAAAAGACCAAGCTTTATTCGGGAATGTTTGTTTCTGTGGCTTTTCCATCTAACAATAAGCTGAGTTCCCAAGTATTAATTCCGAGAAAGGTATTAGTTACAAAAGGAAACCTTCAGGGTATTTACACCGTGAGTTCTTCAAATACTGCCATTCTGAGATGGTTAAAATTAGGGAAATCGCTCGGTGACAAAGTTGAAGTACTGTCAGGTCTGAGTGACGGAGAAACATATATTCTTAGTGCCGAAGGTAAATTGTATAACGGAGCCAAACTCAATATAAAATAAATAGTCATGGATAAAGGATTCGCAGGAAAAATAGCATCGGTGTTCTTACAGTCGAAGCTTACTATTCTACTCATGATCATATTTTTGATTATTGGTGTATACAGCTCTTTTCTAATTCCAAGGGAAGAGGAACCTCAAATAGAAGTACCAATCGCCGATATCTTTGTAGGATATCCAGGAGCCACACCAACAGAAATTGAATCGAAAGTAGCAAAACCACTAGAAAAGATTGTTAGTAATTTACCTGGTGTTGAATATGTCTATTCTACCTCAATGCAAGGTAAAGCCATGCTCATTGTACAATTTTATGTTGGTGAAGATTTAGAAAGATCATTCGTACAACTCTATAACGAAATTATCAAACATTTAGACCAGGTTCCTCAGGGGGTTACCATGCCATTGGTAAAAACCAGAGCCATTGATGATGTCCCCGTTTTGGGACTAACCTTCTGGAGTGAAAATTATGATGACTTTCAACTAAAACAAATAGTTGAGGAAGTTAATTCAGAGATTCAAAAAGTCAATGGAGTTGCGATAAGCAATATCATTGGGGGTAGAAGTCAAGAAGTTAGTGTAGTGCTTGACAAAGATAAATTAGCTGAAAATAAACTCGATATACTAACTGTTGCCAAGTTAATTCAGGCGAGTAACATGCAATCAAATTCTGGGGCTATTACTAATAATGATACAGAAATAAGTATCCATACCGGAGATTTCTTACGGTCAGCGAATGACATTGAAAACCTTATCGTAGGTATTTACGAAAACAGACCCGTCTATCTCAATCAAGTGGCACAAGTCAGTCTCGGAGCTGAATCAGCCAAAGACTATGTCAATTTTGGATACGGAAAGGCTTCAGAAGAACAATCTAGTCATCCCGATTTGTATAATGCCGTAACCCTTTCAATTGGTAAACAAAAAGGGGGTGATGCAATGAAAGTGTCTGAAGTAATTCTCAAGCGCATTGAAGCCTTAAAAAAAGACTTAATCCCTGATGATGTCCAAGTAACTGTATCCCGAAACTACGGTGCAACTGCTTCTCATAAAGTGTCCGAATTATTAAGTCATTTGTTTATCGCTATTCTTTCAGTATCCCTTGTTGTGATGCTGGCCATGGGTTGGCGAGGAGGATTGGTTGTATTCCTATCCGTTCCTGTAACCTTTGCCTTGACTTTATTTAGTTATTATTTCATGGATTACACCTTGAATCGTATCACCCTATTTGCTCTGGTATTTGTTACCGGAATTGTTGTGGATGATTCGATTATCATTGCCGAAAATATGCACAGGCATTTCAAAATGAAACGCTTGCCATTTAAACAAGCGGCTATATACGCCATTAATGAAGTTGGTAACCCTACTATTCTTGCCACATTCACAGTTATAGCTGCAGTTTTACCAATGGCATTTGTTTCTGGCTTAATGGGCCCTTATATGAGTCCTATGCCGATCGGGGCATCTATAGCTATGCTGATCTCCCTTTTTGTAGCCTTAACAATTACGCCTTATTTGGGGTATATTTTTCTTCGCGAAAAAGAGGATAA
>CAYMKR010000014.1:0-19616 GCA_964390865.1 uncultured Flavobacteriaceae bacterium
GGAGGTTGCTCATCCCCAATTGGAGCCTTAGCTATGATCAAGGATGATGAACTTAAATTTAAGGGAGCCTTATTTAGTAAAGATGGAAAACATAAAGTAGAATTCTCAAAGTCAGTACCTGTAGATCATACCACAGATATTGCTCAGTTTGCGGCATCTTATATCCTTGAAAGAGGTGGGAAAAAATTGATGCGAAAAACTGGTGAAGTAGAAAAAGACATCAATATTTTTTCTACTAAAAACTTATCAATTGGTCAGAAAAGCACTTTAAATAAGGAGATTGGAACTGTTATGAGTGATTTTATTACCATACGTTTCAATCGTTTGAAAGCAGCAGTAGTGAAAGACCCAATAAAGCATGTTGTTTTTACGAGTCAAAATGGTGTTGAGGCTATTTCTGATAATTTTATGGGGTCTGAATTAAACTTTGAACATATCTATTGTGTTGGTCGCAGAACGAAAAGACTCATTGAAAGAACAATAGGAAAAGTAACTCATGTAGAGAACTCTGCCGGAAAGTTAGCTGAATATCTTGCTGAAAATATAAAAGAAGGAGAAGTAACTTATTTTTGTGGAGATAAACGACGGGATGAATTGCCAGATTTTCTTGATAAATCAGGGATTCGTCTGAATGAGGTTATCGCTTATCAAACCATATTGAGTCCGAATGAATTAAAAAGAAAATACGATGGTCTTCTCTTTTTCAGCCCTTCTGGTATTGATAGTTTTATGAGCAAAAACATTGTGAATGAGGAAGTAGCTTTTTGTATCGGAAAAACAACGGCCACTGAAGCCAAAAAACACTTTAAAACAGTGGTTGAAGCTAAAATGCCATCAGTAGAAAGTGTTCTAAATTCGGTTAACGCTTATTTTTCAAAATAAACAGATTCAAAATGAACAGAACTAGGCGACTTCGCAGAACTGATAATATAAGAAGACTTGTAAAGGAAAATAGTCTTCAGCTAAATGACCTTATTTATCCAATTTTTATTGAAGACGGTGAAGGTATCGAAACTGAAATAGTTTCAATGCCTGGTATTAAGAGATATTCACTGGATAAACTATCAAAAGAACTAGACGAAATTTGCGCTTTGGATATTCCTGCTGTATTACTTTTTGGGATTCCAAGTTCAAAAGATGAGATTGGTTCGCAAACATGGAATGAACAAGGAATAATTCAAAGATCCATTCGCTTCATTAAAAAGCATTACCCGCAACTTTATGTGATTACTGATGTTTGTTTTTGCGAATATACGAGTCATGGACACTGTGGTATCATTCATGATAATGACGTTGATAACGATGCAACCCTAGTTAATTTAGCCAAACAGGTGGTGTCTCATGCCAGAGCTGGTGCTGATATGGTGGCTCCTTCCGGAATGATGGATGGGATGGTAGCAACGGTACGAGAGGCTTTAGATGAAACAGGGTTCCCAAATTTACCCATTATGTCATACGCCGTGAAATACGCGTCTGCATTTTATGGACCTTTTAGAGATGCAGCCGGTTCAAGCCCTAGTTTTGGAGACAGAAAAACCTATCAAATGGACCCTTCCAATCGCGACGAAGCTCTAAGGGAAGCTCATTTTGATGATCAGGAAGGAGCTGATATTTTAATGGTTAAACCTGCACTCTCCTACTTAGACATTATACGAGATCTAAAGAATAATTTTGATCGCCCGATTGCTTGTTATAACGTGAGTGGTGAATATTCAATGATTAAAGCTGCGGCTGAAAAAGGTTGGATAGATGAAGAGAAAGTGATGATGGAGAGTTTACTTTCTATGAAGAGAGCTGGAGCTGACATCATCATTACCTATTTTGCAAAGGATGTGGCAAAGTATTTGTTGAAAAAAAAATAATATAATAGAAAGAAACTATAAAAAAATGCAATTAGAAAAATCTATAGAACTCTATAATAAAGGACAAAAAAACCTGGTCGGAGCAGTAAATTCGCCAGTAAGAGCCTTTAAATCAGTGGGCGGCGCACCTGTTTTTATCGATCATGCAAAAGGAAGTAAGATCTTTGATGTAGACGGTAATAAATATATTGATCTTGTCTTATCCTACGGACCTATGATTTTAGGTCATCGTCATGAAAAAGTTGAACGATCTATTAGAAAGGCCCTTAAAAAAGGGTATACATTTGGCGCCTCTACAAATAAAGAAATCAAACTTGCTAAAATGGTTTGCGACGCCTTCCCTGGAATGGATAAGGTGCGTTTTGTAAATTCAGGAACTGAAGCTGTATTAAGTGCCGTCAGGCTGGCAAGAGCCTATACTGGGCATAATAAAATTATCAAATTCTCAGGTTGTTATCATGGACATATGGATGCCCTATTAGTCGCGGCAGGATCTGGCCTGGCCACCTTGAGTTTACCTGGTAGTGCAGGTGTTCCGGATGAAGCCGTAAAAAACACATTAATTGCTGAATACAACAATCTTGACAGTGTTCAAAAGCATTTAGATGATAATAAAGATATAGCTGCTATAATTATAGAGCCAGTTGCAGGAAATATGGGCGTTATTGAACCTAGCCAAGAATTTATCCAAAAGTTAAGAACCATGACTAAGGAGAAAGGGATTCTGCTCATTGCGGATGAGGTCATGACAGGTTTTAGATCCAAATTTGGAGGAGCCCAAGAATTACTGGGAATTGAAGCAGACATTACTTGTTTGGGTAAAGTGATAGGAGGAGGATTTCCGGTAGGCGCCTATGGAGCCAGAAACGAAATCATGGAAATGGTAGCTCCTTTAGGAGCCATGTACCAAGCAGGTACATTATCAGGTAATCCGATTGCAATGGCATGCGGAATCGCAACTTTAAAGGAGTTAAAAAAGCAAAACCCATATAAATCTTTTAATAAGAAGGCCGCAAAAATTAAGGATATGTTGCTAACTGCGGCAGATAAAAATGGAGTTGCATTACAAGTGAATCATTTTGGGTCAATGATAAATCCATTTTTTACCGATAAAGAGGTTGTTGATTTCAGCTCAGCCCAATCTTGTAATACTGACAGTTTTAAAGTATTCTTTTGGCAAATGATGGAAAACGGAGTGTTTTTACCTCCTTCACAATTTGAAGCTTGGTTCCTATCCTCTGCATTAAATAAAAAAGATCTTAAAAAGATTGAAAAAGCTATTGATATATCAATGGCTAAAGTTTCAGAAAAACAATTAGAAAAGAAGTAATTAACAATAGATTTGTTGTCAGACGCGAAATATAATTATGATTAAGAACGATTTATTCTTAAAGGCCTTAAGAGGCGAAACTGTTGATAGACCTCCTGTTTGGATGATGAGGCAGGCTGGAAGGTATTTACCTGAGTTTATTGCAATTAGAGAAAAATATGATTTTTTCACTCGATGTAGAACCCCTGAACTAGCTTCTGAAATAACCGTGCAGCCGATCCGACGATTTGGTATGGATGCTGCCATATTATTTTCAGACATCCTAGTGGTTCCGCAAGCAATGAATATCCCGTTTGAGATGAAACCTGGAGTTGGCCCCTATTTACCTAAGCCAATCCGAACATCAAAAGACGTTGATGCAACTATAGTTCCTGACATCCATGAAAGTCTCGGTTATGTAATGGATGCCATTAAAATGACTAAGGAAAAGCTAAACGATGAAATTCCGCTTATCGGATTTGCTGGCTCTCCTTGGACAGTGTTTTGCTATTGCGTGCAAGGTCAGGGATCAAAATCATTTGAGAAGGCTAAAGAATTTTGTTTTACGCAACCCGTCGCAGCTCACCAATTACTCCAAAAAATAACGGATACCAGTATTGCTTATTTAAAGGAAAAAGTAAAGGCCGGAGTTGATGCAGTTCAAATATTTGACTCATGGGGAGGTATGTTGTCTCCAACAGATTACCAAGAGTTTTCATGGCGCTATATCAAACAAATAATTGATGCCCTTCACAATGATGCCCCAGTAATCGCTTTCGGAAAAGGATGTTGGTTTGCATTGGAAGAAATGACTAAATCAAATGTTTCAGCCTTAGGAGTTGACTGGACGTTGAGCCCAAAACTAGCACGTCAATTTACCAACAACAGTGTAACCTTGCAGGGAAACATGGATCCATCGAGGCTGTTATCTCCTCCAAGCGAGATTAAAAAGATTGTGACCAACATGATCAATGAATTTGGAAAAGATAAATACATCGTAAATTTAGGGCATGGCATCCTTCCAAACATTCCAGTAGACAATGCCAAAGCATTTATCGATGCAGTTAAAGAATACGAGGCCTAGGGCCAATAAACAATGATTCAAATGAATAAAGAGCTCATCCAAAAATATAATATTCCTGGACCTAGATACACTAGTTATCCAACCGTGCCATTTTGGGATAAAGAAGGTGTTTCTCTCGAAAATTGGAAGAAAACGACTTTAAGATCTTTTAAAGAGAGCAATGAAAAGGAAGGAATCAGTTTATATATTCACCTTCCATTTTGCGAGAATCTTTGTACTTTTTGCGCTTGTCATAAAAGAATTACTAAAAGACATAGCGTAGAAACACCGTATATAGAGACTGTTCTTAAGGAATGGGATTTATATTGCGACCTTTTAATTGACCGTCCTAAAATTAGAGAGATTCATTTGGGAGGCGGTACACCAACCTTTTTTTCCTCTGAAAATTTAAAGAAATTAATAGATGGCATTTTAATTCGGGCCGACAAGTTTGAAGATTTCGAGTTTAGTTATGAAGCTCACCCCAATCATACATCAGAAGATCAGCTACAAACACTATACGATCTTGGTTCTCGCAGAAATAGTTTTGGCATCCAAGACTACGACCCAGTTGTTCAAAAAGCGATCAATAGAATTCAAAGTTTCGAACAAATAGAAAAAATTCATAACCTGTCAAAAAAAATAGGTTACACATCTATTAGTCATGATCTGGTTTTCGGCTTACCATTTCAGACTGAACTAAGTATCAGAAATACCATTAAAAACACCATAGCATTAAAACCTGATCGAATTGCCTATTACAGTTATGCACATGTGCCATGGATCAAAGGAGTTGGTCAAAGGGGCTATAATGACAATGACCTTCCGAAAGACAAGGAAAAAAGACATTTATACGAATTAGGAAAACAACTTTTCTTTGATGCCGGTTATGTCGAAATTGGAATGGATCACTTTGCTTTACCCAGTGATTCGCTTTACAAGGCAATGGACAATCAACGTTTACACCGTAATTTCATGGGTTACACTGCTGGAAAAACTGAACTTATGATTGGATTAGGCATGTCATCTATCAGTGATTCCTGGTATGCTTTTGCTCAAAATGAAAAATCCGTCGAGACCTATACAGAGAAAGTCAATCAAGGTATTATTCCAATATTTCGAGGACATTTACTAAGTGAAAACGACCTGATCATGAGAAAACATATTTTGAATCTGATGTGCCATCTGGAAACAGAATGGAACCTCAACTTAGATCAAATCACAAAAGAAGCTATTATTGAGCGCTTAAAAGAGATGTTTGATGACGGATTGGTTGAATTACATGACAACAAACTCATTGTTAAGGAAAAGGGCCGCATGTTTGTTAGAAACATATGTATGGCCTTTGACTTGAAACTCATCAACAACAAACCGGAAACCAGAATTTTCTCTATGACCATCTAGTTTCTCTAAATTCATATCTCAATCATGGCTATTTAGTCATTGCGCCGTATTTTTTCATGAATTTATCCAACTTAGGATTAATCACAGCTCTACAATAGCCCTGATTCTTATTATTGTTATAATAATTTTGGTGGTATTCTTCGGCTTTATAGAATATACCAATTTCAACAACTTCTGTAACAATCGGGTCAGAATACACTCCTTCTGAAGTCAATTGTTCGATAATTTTGACTGCATCAGATTCTTGTTCCTTATTATCAAAAAATATGGCGGATCTGTATTGAGTACCTACATCCCCACCTTGTCTGTTTAACGTTGTAGGATCATGGGTATAGAAAAAAACATCTAACAATTCTCTGTAAGATATCACCGAAGGATCATATGTAATTTGAATAGCTTCTGCATGACCAGTAGATCCTGCACAAACCTCTTTATAGCTTGGGTTTTTTACTTCACCTCCTGTATAACCCGGCAACACAGTTTTTACTCCTTTTAATTGTTGAAAAATAGCTTCTGTACACCAAAAACATCCATTTCCAAATGTAGCCACGGCCAATTGATCGTTCATAGTTTTTTTGTTTTTTTGAGCGAATAAACTTAAAGTCAGTACCAATATCAAAGGTAAAATAAATCTTACTTTCTTCATCTTGTTAAAATATTTTAAATCTAGGACGATCAGAAGTTCGCCGCATTACAAAAATAAGGTAATTTGAAGATATAAAAGGTTTCTTATCCGAATCTGACCGAATATCTTAGATTGGCATTTTATCAAGAACATCAATTACCTTTTCGAGCATAGCATCTGTAAACTCAAGATGCGTGACTATTCTCAACTTGCCTTCTCCCATTGATATAAGTTTGATGTGCTCCTTTTCAAGCGTATTCAAAAATACTTGCTCATCCAAATGCTTGTGTAGGTTAAAAATAATTATGTTCGTTTCTATGGGCTCCACTTTCAACACCCATTGAGACTTCTTCAATGCCAAACCTAATTTTTTCGCCCGGCTATGATCTGACGCCAGTCTTTCTATATTATGGTCTAAAGCATATATTCCGGCCGCAGCTAAATAACCCACTTGACGCATACCCCCACCAAACAACTTTCTTATGCGAATCGCTTTTTGAATATTAGCTTCAGTTGACAGCAGTAACGATCCAATAGGAGCGCCCAAACCTTTTGACAGACAAATTGAAATCGAATCAAATAACTTTCCATATTGCAAAGGAGATTCATTTTTTGCCACCAAAGCATTGAACAAACGTGCACCATCAAGATGATATGCAAGGCCATTTTTTAAGCAAACATCCTTTATTTTTTCTAGCTCCGAATATTCCCAACAGGCACCTCCTCCTTTATTTGTAGTATTTTCAACCACTGCCAAACTTGACTTAGGTAAATAGTATAACTGAGGGTCATTGATTACTTCAGCCAATTGCGTTGCTTTAAACATACCTCTATGTCCATCAATTAATTTACAAGAAACTCCTGAATGAAAAGACGCACCTCCACTCTCATAATTATATACGTGTGACCATTTGTCGCAAATTATTTGCTCCGCAGGTTGCGTATGTATCTTTATTGCTGCTTGATTAGCCATAGTTCCTGATGGGAAAAACAAGGCTGCCTCCATACCAAACATTGTTGAAATTTTATTCTGAAGTTGAATTACAGTTGGATCAGCACCAAAAACATCGTCTCCCACTTCAGCATGCATCATGCTGGAAAGCATTTCTTTTGTAGGGCGGGTAATAGTATCGCTTATTAGATTTATTTCTTCCTTAATCATTCAATAATATTTAACTATATCAGTCTTTAAAACGACTCACTAACCTTCCAAGAAAATCAAAGCTGCTTTCTAAATCAAATTTAAAGGTGTCATTCTCCTTCTTTTGAGCCAATTGGTTGATCGCAATATCGGTCAATTGCAAAATTCTCGGATAACCTCCTGTAGTAGGACAATCTCTCATCATTATAATGAGCTTGCCAGACGGGGTTAATTGAATAGTACCAGGAATAGTTGTGGATGTAATAATTCCATCATTTTTAATGGGTGGGAATTTATTCTTCATTTGGTAGCCCATTCTGTTATGATGTGGGCCAATTTTAAACTCCTTTGAAAACAATAATTCCCTGTGTTTTTTAGTAAGTCTATTGAACTCTGGCCCTTTAGTCACTTCAAGTTTCTTTTCATCAAAATGAGAACTTTTTACTTTTATCTTTGACGAAGTAACCTGAAGATCTGCATCATAGGACGCGATTTTTAATCTATCTCCTTTTTGCACTTTCTCCTTTACAGTGATACCATCATAGTAAGAAAAACTATTTAACTTATTTTCAGTTTGAAACCCCCCTTTAACACCCAAATAGCAACGTGCTCCCGTTTTAAGAGCACCAAAACTTAAGACATCACTGGTTTTAACCTCGTATACGAAATTCATCTTCATGGGTTCCCCGTTTAATTCAGGAGACATGTCTGCGCCTGTGAGTACAATCAATGAATGGTCTTCAAACAGAATTTTAGGCCCCATTAGGGTAATTTCCATAACAGGCAGATTCTCAAAGTTATTAAGTAATTTATTTGCAAGAATGACGCTGTATTTATCCATAGCACCGGATATGGGTACTCCATAAGATCGATAGCCCTTTCTGCCAAGGTCTTGAATTGAAGTATGTATACCCTCTGATAAAATTAATATATTATTATCCATGTATCTCGCTTTCTATTTGATAAACGCCCGCTTCAACTTCTTTTTTTATTTCCTCATATTTGATTTTATCAACCGGAACAAACTTTACCTTATCACCAGAAACCGCAAAGCAAGGAGGAAATTCATCAACATTAAAAAAACGTAGAGGTGAATTACCTATGATGTTCCATCCACCCGGACTTGATCGAGGATAAATACCTGTTTGTTTTCCGGCCAAAGCCACATCTCCTTGGTTAATATGCAATCTTGGTTTGTCTTTTCTTGGATACTCTAAAATTTCTGGAAGTCCGCCCAGATAAAGAAATCCAGGCAAGAAGCCTATAAAATAAATATCATAAAGAGGCTCGCTATGAAGCTTAATGATCTTTTCTTTGGTCAATTTTTTAATTTTGGCCAAATGCCCCAGATCGAGTCCAAACTTATTATCATAACATACCGGGATCTTCCAAATTTTGTTAGCAGTAAGTAATTTTTGATCCTTAGATTCATAAATTTCTTTAAGATCTGTAACAACAGATGAATATTTGATTTTAGCCGTATCAAAAAAAACGGTTAATGAATTATAAGCCGGAACTGTTTCTAACACATATTCACCCATATCAACCCGAATCTTATGCCTGAAAAGATGAATATTCTTTAAGATATCCCGGTCTATCAATGATGGCCATTCTATTAGAACTGATATGCTACCCAGGGGTTTATATTTTAACTTGTATAAATTCAAAATTTATTCATTTTTAAGACACTTAGTTCCTTCAAGAATTCCAAAGCCCTTGGATGATCTCCATGAACACATATGGTATCAAAATCTATATACATTTCACTTCCGTCTTCAACTATCATGGTTTTCTCTTCAATCATTCTCTTCATCCTCTCCTTCGCTTCTAAAGGGTCGTCAATAATCGAATTGATCTGATCTCTCGAGATAAGCCTCATTTCTTTGCTATAATTGCGATCTGCAAAAACTTCAACCCAATGTTTTATTCCCTGCTCTTTGACAAGTTTGTGTAATTCGGAACCATAGGGAACGAATATACAAAGATCTTGCTTGAAAAAAACAACAGCCTCAATCAATATCTTCCCAATTTCAACAGATCGAGCTGCCTCATTATACAGGGCTCCATGAGCTTTCACATGATGCAACTCCACACCTATTGATCTTGAAATATCATTCAAAACTGATATTTGCCGGATCAACTGCTGCTTTAAAACATCTAATGGAACTTCTAGTACCTTTCTTCCAAAATTTGCTTTATCCTCAAATGATGGATGAGCCCCCGGCTTAACACCCATCTTTTTTGACAACAGTAAAGATCGTGTCATCGAACTTTTATCACCAAAGTGACCACCACAAGCAATACTGCAAGAATCAATGAAAGCCATGAGTTTTTCTTCATCAGGCATTCCCTCTCCCAAATCGCAATTGATATCCATATTAGATCCAGATCTTATTAATTATTCTTAAAGCCACAATTCAACACCATCTAAGGTAATGAACCAAAAAAATAAACCACCCATGATTTACCATAAATTTTTAATAAATTCAATCCATGCCTATAGGAGAACCATCAGGTATTTGGAGTGTATTTGACATGGGTTTCTTTTCCGGGCTTTCCAGAAAAGCATCTATTTTTCTCATTGTATAGGTGTCGAAAACTCCCTGTTCACCATTTCCCTTACTTGCGTGCAGATACGCACTCCATTCTGATAATTTACTGTATCCAATCGCTTTAACCTGAAAATAAACACTTTCGTCTACTAAAAGATCAAATACATTTTGCAAAAATTGTTCATTAATTGTGTTTTGTATTTCTCTCTGATAGTTGCCCTGATGCTGCCTCTTAAATGTATTTTCGAAAAGCGTGTCCATTAGTTCAGAAAAAGACAATTGATTATCATTAAGGCTTTTCCCTAAAATAAGCCTCGATGCCCTCTCAGGATGAAGTAGCAATGAAAACGTATGTGATGAAGCAGCAGACGCTGCTCCATACGGATCAAAATTGACACCCAAGTTGCTTTTAAAAGATTCTCTTGTTCTACCATATCCCATTGCCCTGGGAGGAAACAAACTCAGTAAAGATTCAGGAATCATCAAGTTTTCAACTGATATAGTTTGCATCAACACCCCTAAAGCATTTCTTTGTATATCGGGTGCAATTTGCTTCGTTTTTACTGGCGAAGCATTTTTGACCGAAAAGGCATAATCCCAACCCCCTATCATTTTAGAAACGGCTTCAGTTTGGTATCTGTGATAAAAATATAGTGGAACAAATACATCTTCAAGCATTGAATAAGGCTGTTTGTTATCTATATTATCTGTTGAGAATCTTTCCATTGAAAACTTCCTCACTTTTAGAACATTTTTTAATTCTTCTACGATATCATTTCCATTATCCCATAAATGAGCAAAGGCATGAGACCCTCCAGTGGCTCTGGCATCTGAATCTGATATATATCGATAACCTTCGGAAAATGCATCATCCAAAATTCGCTGAAGTTCCTCCTCTTCATTTTGCATAAATTCTCGATATGCATAGTTCACTATAATCTTATCCCAACTACCTATACCTGCAGCATAGGCCTCTGAAAAATCAAGAGATCCATTTTTGAGTTTTATCCACGGGTGAGGATAGTCCATAACCGAAGCTCTGTTATTGGTACTCGCGGCAAAATTATGGGCAAACCCCAAAGTATGTCCCACTTCATGAGCTGATAGCTGTTTTATCCTCGCCAGTGCCATTTGCATAGCGAAATCATCTAAGGTTTTGTCATTTTCATAAGGAGCCTGTAAAGCCTGGGCAATCATAAAATCCTGTCGAATCCTCAACGAGCCCAAACTAACATGGCCCTTGATTATTTCTCCAGTTCTAGGGTCAGTAATGCTCCCACCATAACTCCATCCGCGGGTAGATCTATGTACCCATTGAATAACGTTATACCTCAAATCCATTGGATCGGCATTATCAGGTAATATCTTGACCTGAAAGGCATTGATGTAACCAGCTGCTTCAAAAGCCTGGTTCCACCATCCTGCTCCTTCTAATAAGGCGGTTCTTATCGGCTCGGGCGTTCCTGGGTCTAGATAATAAATGATTGGCTCTTTGGCTTCACTCATTTCAGCATCCGGTTCTTTCTTTTCCAAACGATGTCTATAAATAAATCGTTTCTCAATCGGCTCGTTAACCGGACTAGAATAATCCATATACGACATAGGATAGCCTCCAGAACGTGGATCATAGATCCTAGGGTTATAGTTGCTATCCGGTAAAGCTACAAATGAATGATGCTGATATACCGTTACCGCGGAAGCGTCAGGAACAACACTTCTTATTTGAGCCCCTTCAGCTTCACCGGTAAAGGTCAGCAAAGCATCAAACTCTACGTTTTTTGGAAATGCTTTTGTTCGTTCCAAATGAAATCCACTCCTACTTTTATCCAATGTATATGAGCCTTGATTTCCTTTCTTCAGTTTACTTGCTACCCCATGCGCATCCCTAATTAAAAAATCCGTGATATCAATTAAATATTTTCCAGATTTTTCTTCCTCTATCTTGAATCCAAACAATACTGATTTGGCAAATGCCTCTTCAATTGTCTTTCTCTCTTGAGCATTTTCGGTTATTCCTCTAAACCATTGATTGGGCTGCACCAACATTAATTTATGACCTACCCTTACAAACTTTACAACTACACCATCACCTAATTGACCTCGATCAATCCCAATATCATTTGAACCGATTCCTTGCGATAATGAATGAACATAGAGAAACTCTTCTTCTGTGGCCTGAACAAGTAAATATATTTTGTCGTCTTTTTGGTCATAGAAATAATCAAAAAAACCTTCGAATTTCCTTAAATCCTTATTTTCTACTGATACCTGCGGATATATTATCTGAAAGCAAAAAATTACTAATACAGTGAGGGTGAACTTGGTCATGATGAATATTTTTGTTAAATCTATAAAATTCAAAGGAGAATTTCAATTGTCATTTATTAGTTTATTTTTGCCTCATGGTTACATCAGATCAAATAAAGGACATCAACCAACGCGTCGATAATTTAAGGGCTTATCTGAACATTGATAAAAAATTGATTGAAATTTCTAATGAGGAAGAAAAAGCCTCAGATCCAGACTTTTGGAACAATTCAAGAGAAGCCGAAAAGATCATGAAAATATTGAGAGGCAAAAAGAAATGGGTTAATGACTATAAGCAAGTTAAATCTGATGGTGAAGATCTTAATGTCTTATTTGACTTTTACAAAGAGGACGAGGCTTCGGATGAAGAGGTTACGGCCCAATTTACCAAAACTATTGGGCTACTCGAGTCACTTGAATTCAAGAATATGCTTTCAGATGAAGGAGATGGTCTTAGTGCTGTACTTCAGATTACGGCAGGTGCCGGAGGTACTGAAAGTTGCGATTGGGCGCAGATGTTGATGAGGATGTACATGATGTGGAGTGAAAAGCAAGGTTATAAAATCAAAGAATTGAATTATCAAGGAGGTGATGTTGCGGGCATTAAAACAGTTACTTTAGAGATAGACGGCGAATTTGCTTTTGGTTATTTAAAAGGTGAGAATGGGGTTCACCGACTTGTAAGAATCTCCCCTTTTGACAGTAATGCTAAAAGACACACTTCGTTTGCTTCGGTCTATGTGTATCCCTTAGCGGATGACACCATCGAGATTGATATTAATCCTGCCGATTTAACTTGGGATTTTGCAAGATCTGGAGGAGCAGGTGGCCAGAATGTAAATAAGGTTGAAACCAAAGCTATCTTGCGGCATAAACCGTCAGGTATCATGGTGGTTAATTCAGAAACCAGATCCCAACTTGAAAATCGTGAAAAAGCCATGCAGATGCTAAAATCGCAACTCTATGAAATCGAACTTCAAAAACAGAGGGAAAAAAGAGATAGTATTGAAGCTGGAAAAATGAAGATTGATTTTGGATCTCAGATCAGGAACTATGTAATGCATCCTTACAAACTAGTCAAAGATGTTAGAACTCAAGAAGAAACTGGAAATGTAGATGCCGTTTTGAATGGAGAGATCGATAATTTTATCAAAGCATTTTTGATGGAAAACTCTGACAAAACCAATTCTCAAAATGAACTTTAAGTATGGACAAGCCTCAAGTTAAATATGTCATCTTTGACCTAGGGGGAGTTTTAGTAGACTGGAACCCGGAATATCTTTATAAAAAAGTATTCAAGGGAGAGCCCGAGAAAATGAAATGGTTCTTAAATACAGTTTGTACTAAAGCCTGGAATATGGAACAAGATGCAGGTAGAACCTTCGAGGAAGGAACTCAAAATTTACTCAAAACCTTTCCCGAATATGAAAGTGAAATCAGAATGTTTTTTGACCGATGGGAGGAAATGTTGAAAGGAGAAATAAAAGGCAATTCTTTGATTTTAAAAAATTTAAATGATCTGAACGAAGTAAAACTTTATGCCTTAACCAATTGGAGTGCAGAGACATTTCCTATTGCAAAAAGGCGATTCGACTTCTTAAATTGCTTTGAAGGAGTTGTTGTAAGTGGCGAAGAATTTACCAGAAAACCTTTTTCTAGAATATACGAGATCACTTTAAACAGATTTGACCTACAACCTCAGCATTGCGTTTTTATAGATGACAGTCTTGAAAACATTGAAGCTGCCCGTAAAATGGGGATTATTGGGATTCACTATAAAAACTCAAATCAACTGAAACAAGAGCTTCAGCTCCTAAAAGTTTTATCCTAGAATAATTTACATTTTATCTTTTTGATCCTGATATTTTAAAGTGATCCATGGAAATTATCACATCAAGGTTAAAAATTTCTAAGGGAATCCATTCTTGCACTTAAGCTTGAAAAAACCGCGTTCCGTTTAATTAAAATGATCCAAATTCTCTATAATTTTCACTATAGACAATCCTTATAGTGCCTATTTAAACAATTAATAATCTTACATTTATATGTATTAATTGAAGCTTTTATTTAATATAAAATATCTTAGTTTAATATTTTATAAAATTGAAATTAAATAGCCAAAACAACCACTTAGTAAGATTCAAATCATGTAATTATCAATCGCGTTTGACTCATCCAGTTCATTTGAGATAAGGAGCAAAATGCTATTCGTCGACAACTTCCACCCTTCTGCCTTCTTATATTTTCTTTCGAGTATTTAATTTTTAGTTTAGCTTTATCAATTCCAAACAAAAAAACCTTTATGACTCTTTTAATTGTAGTACTAGGAATCGTCCTTTTATTTTTACTCATCGCAGTTTTTAAACTTAACGCCTTTTTATCATTCGTCATCGTTTGCCTATTGGTCGGTATCATGCAAGGGATGGAACTCAATAGCATCATTCAATCCATTCAGAAAGGTATAGGAAACACCCTTGGCTTTCTTGTTTTAATTCTGGGATTAGGAGCCATGCTTGGCAAGTTAGTTGCCGATAGCGGGGCCGCTCAGAGAATAACCACCAAACTAGTTGATAGTTTTGGTGTCAAGTACATTCAATGGGCAGTTGTTTTAGCTGGTTTCATTGTTGGAATCCCAATGTTTTATACTGTAGGGTTTGTCATTCTGATTCCTTTGATTTTCACTGTAGCCACCGCTACTAACCTACCTTTGATATATGTCGGATTACCCATGTTAACTTCCTTATCTGTAACTCATGGTTTTTTACCGCCACACCCTGCACCAACAGCTATAGCAGGAATGTTTGATGCAAGTATAGGGAAAACCATGATGTACGGCATCATAGTTGCAATTCCTGCCATTGTCATTGCAGGCCCCTTGTTTTCAAGAACCATCAAGAAGGTCGTTGCAACGCCACTTCCAGAATTTTACAACCCTATTGTCTTAAAAGATGAAGAAATGCCCAAAATGGGCGTAAGTATTTTTACAGCTTTACTACCCGTTATATTGATAGGTCTTTCAACAATTTTAGATTATATATTGCCTGTAGACTTCCCCTTAAGAAATCTCATCATTTTTATCGGCAACCCGGTAATGGCCATGCTCTTATCTGTTTTGGTTGCGATTTACACCCTAGGACTGGGGCGTGGAAAGAAAATGACTGAAGTCATGGACTCCGTTGCCAGCTCCGTGGCAAGTATCACTATGGTATTACTCATTATAGCTGGGGCCGGGGCATTGAAACAAATTCTTATAGATAGTGGTGTAAGCGATTATCTAGGAGATTTACTAAGTGACTCAAGTATTCCACCTCTTGTATTAGGCTGGTTAATAGCAACCATTCTAAGGGTATGCATTGGATCAGCAACAGTAGCAGGATTAACTGCCGCGGGCATCGTGCTGCCACTTGTAAGTGGAACCGGAGTGAAACCAGAACTAATGGTTTTAGCCATTGGATCAGGTAGTTTAATGCTCTCCCACGTGAATGATGGCGGCTTTTGGCTGTTCAAAGAATATTTCAACCTGTCTGTAAAAGACACACTTCGCACCTGGACTGTCATGGAGACCATGGTTGGTATTATTGGTATCACAGGTGTACTTATTTTAAACTTATTTGTGTAAAATCAAAAACTTATGAATAAATCAGTATCTCAACAAATCAAAGAAATGAATTTACAATTCCCTCCAGCTCCAAAGCCAGCTGGGGTCTACAGGCCTATTTTGGTCATTGATAAATTCCTATATGTTTCAGGGCAAGCCCCGGTAAATTTGGACGGCACTTTAATGCAGGGTCGGGTTGGTGACAATCTGAGTCTTGAGGAAGGCAAGTTAGCTGCGAGACAAGTTGGACTAACGATGCTCTCAACAATTCTTACCCACTTTGGCGACATTGATAAAGTAAAAAGAATCGTGAAGGTGCTTGGCATGGTTAATTGCACACCTGATTTTCAGCGACAACCTCTGGTTATGAATGGTTTCAGTGAACTTATGGCCGATGTGTTTGGAAAAGAATACGGGATTGGAGCCCGAAGCGCAGTGGGCATGATGCTCCCTGACGGGATTCCAGTAGAGGTAGAAGCTATGTTTGAGTTATATTAAATTACGACAGAATGGATTGGTATCAACTGAAAGATAGTCACAAAGTAGAAAGTCCTTCCTTATTGGTTTATCCGGAAAGGATTCAATACAATGCTGAGCTTATGGTGAAAATGGCTAAGGATCCTAATAGACTTAGACCGCATATCAAAACGCACAAGATGGCAGAAGTCATTGAAATTCAGTTAAAACTAGGTGTTACAAAATTCAAATGCGCCACTATTTCAGAGGCTGAACTTTTAGCCAAATGCAAAGCCCCAGATATCCTATTAGCAATGCAACCCGTTGCTGCGCAATTAGAGCGTTTTTTACAATTAATTCACAAATACCCAGAAGTTAATTTTTCAACTTTAGTGGATAACCAACAAACACATAAAGAAATTCATGAAGCTACCTTAAAAGAAAACATAATTATAAGGCTTTGGCTTGATCTAAATAATGGTATGAACAGAACGGGACTGTATCCTGGAAAAGAAGCGGAAACACTCTATAAATCGCTCCAAGAAGATCCTTTCGTTGATCTAAAAGGTCTTCATGTTTATGATGGTCATATTCACGCTAATGATGTTGATCAGCGAAGCATAGAATGTAATCAAGACTATAAAGAGGTTAGTACATTAATTCAAAACCTAGAAAATTCAGGTTTCCCAAAACCACTGGTTATTGCTGGAGGAACGCCAACTTTCCCTATTCACGAAAAAAGAAAACAGGTTGAATTGAGTCCTGGAACGCCATTATTATGGGATAAAGGCTATGCCAGCAACTATAAAGATCTCAAGTTTTTAACTGCAGCCGTTTTATTCACCAGAATTGTAAGTAAACCAGCCAAAAACCTGATTTGTTTTGATCTAGGACATAAATCAGTAGCCTCTGAAATGAGCCTACCCAGAGTCCATTTTTTAAAAGAAAATGGATTCAGACAAATCTCCCAAAGTGAAGAACATTTGGTTGTTGAGTGTGAAACAAGTGACAACTATAAAATTGGTGACGCCTTTTATGTCTTACCCTATCACATATGCCCTACAGTTTCAAAATACCCCTTTGCGTATACGGTAATAAATCATGAAATCACCGGTAAATGGGATGTTGCGGCAAGAGACCATTAATTAAATTAAAACTTAAAATAACCTTATGAAAACATCTCTTTTACTAATAGTTATTATATTTTTTTTATATAATTGTTCCGAAGAAAAAAAAATTGAAACACCTCAAGAAAAAGTTGAAAATAATACTATTGAAGGGTCTTGGAAATTAGTTTATGCACACATTGACGAAAAAGATTCATTGCAGATTAAAGACCTGAGCAAAACAGATTTTATCAAGATCATCAATAAAAGTCATTTTGCTTTTTTTAACCAAGATAAAGGAAGCAGTGAGAATTTTGTAGCTGGTGGTGGAAGCTATACTTTTGATGGCAAAAACTATATTGAAACACTTAATTTCATAGATGCTCCAGATTATCGAGGTCATGTTTTCCCGTTTGAGGCTGAAGTCAAAGGTGACTCTCTCATTCAACAAGGGCATGAAAAGATTGAAGAAGCCGGCTTAGACCGTTATATCCTGGAAAAATATATTAGAATTAAAACACAAAATTAAACTATGTTAATCTTTGATGCACACCTTGACTTATCAATGAATGCTTTGGAATGGAACCGTGACTTACGCTGGACGGTAGACGAAATTAGAAAAAGTGAGACAGGAATGGACGACAAACCTGACCGCAGTAAAAATACGGTTTCGTTTGAAGCCATGAGGCGAGGCAATATTGGTATTTGTGTAGCCACTCAAATAGCGAGGTATGTAAAAAGAGAAAGCTCTTTACCTGGGTGGAATTCTCCTCAACAGGCATGGGCACAAACTCAAGGGCAATTAGCGTGGTATAAAGAGATGGAAAAAGACGGACAACTAAAGTCAATCAAAAACACTTCAGATCTCCACAAACATCTTGAACTATGGAAATCACCAAGCCAAGATACGCCTATTGGATATATCTTAAGCCTTGAGGGAGCAGATTCAATAGTAACTCCAGACTATCTGGATATAGCTTGGGAACAAGGTCTTAGGGCCATTGGCCCTGCTCATTACGGCCCAGGGACATATGCCCATGGTACCGACTCAGTTGGTGGCATTGGACAAAAAGGTAAGGAATTACTAAAAAAAATAAGTGCTTTAGGCTTGATACTCGATGCAACTCATCTCTGTGACCAAAGTTTCTGGGAAACCATGAAAGTATATGATGGGCCGGTATGGGCGAGTCACAATAATTGTAGAGAATTTGTTGATCATAACAGACAATTTGCCAATGAACAAATAATAGAATTGGTTAAAAGAAACGCCGTGATTGGTATTGCTTTGGATGCGTGGATGATGGTTCCAAATTGGCAAAGAGGTGTCTCAACGCCACAGAGTATGGGTGTAACTCTTGATCTCATGATCAATAATATAGATCACATTTGTCAGTTAGCAGGCAGTAGCAGACATGTTGGAATTGGAACCGATTTGGATGGCGCATTTGGCAAGGAACAATGCCCTAGTGACTTGGAAACAATTGCTGACCTAGAAATTATCCCTGAAAGATTAAGTCAAAAAGGTTATAGTCTTGACGATATTGAAAACATCATGAATAAGAATTTTATAAGATTTCTGGAAAGAACATGGTCAACATAATAAACCTAAAAAATCAACAATTAATATGTCTGAAAAGAACTTCGAACACAAAAACCTGAACTTCTGGGGATTGACGGAGCCTTATTTCTGAACCAATCCAGATATACTGGATCTGTCTTTGAAAATTATCCTGACCTTAAACAACTGTTTGAGCGGGAGGTCTTAGAAGGAATGCAAACAATATCATCATCATATTCCATCCTTACGGACAACATGTTTTTTCAAGCACAAATAAAAGCACTCTATCAAAATGGTAGCGAGTTTAATTTTTAAGAATGCTTAAGACCTAGTGCCACCTTTCATGCCCTTGTTGCTCTATTGTTGATCATTGGCTTATGTTTCTTCTTAGGGAAATTCTCATACTTATGAACTTATTTACTTTATGTTTCATCAACCAATACCCAAAGATAAGTTTCATTAACGGATTATTCGACGACATCTGATGTCACAAAGGGTTAAGCAATGTCACAGGTACTTATCCAAGGATACAGGCCCTTCTAAAATGGTCTTTAGAATCGTCTTACCCGACGCGTCTCCCCCATCTAAATACCACTTTACCAGAGAAATTTGATAGTTCTCAATTTCAATTCCTA
>CAYMKR010000015.1:0-19201 GCA_964390865.1 uncultured Flavobacteriaceae bacterium
TGCATAGTCAATGGCGTCAGAAGTAAATCTGGTATTGGTGAAAATCCATCCTTGAAAATTTGTATATCCATTAGATTCATCAATCTCTAATTGCCTTTTCACATCATTATATCTCGAATGAATATACAAGGGAATTTTGACATCATTTGCTTTCCCTTGTGAATTATGGTATTTACATTCAACAATATAACATCGTTCCTCCTTGCAGGCCAAGACGTCTACTTCATGTGTTACACAATTACCTTGCATCACAATACCAACCTCTGTAATATAACCGTCATGCTTGAAAATATGACCAATAAAATTTTCAAAAGGAAATCCTGAAGGACCTAGCTCCATGATTGCTTTTTTCAATTTATATCGAGACGCACTTGGTCTTTTTTTACTTTTTAAAAGTTTAAAGGCCTTATCATAAATCTTCTTAGTTGTAATACCATGAAACAAATCTTTTTCAATTTCATAAATGATACTATTTATCAATTCTTGATCAGCATTTGCATTCTTTAATGAACTCCTTAGCTTACCCTCATCAAAATCTACTAATTCACCTGAATATTTTTTTACTTTAACTGATTTAATCATAAGCCTAATATAACAAGATATTTTCTTATTCAGGTGAATCGTTGTACTTTTGCTATTCTCAAAATCGCAGTAGAACATGAATGATTTGTCTCATTATTTTTATCAATATTTTATTAAGCTAGGATTAACAGAGTTGACTTCTAAATACCTGAATTTGACCCTCTTATTAATAGGGATGCTTGTCATTATCCTGGTAACAGACTTTATCATCAGAAAGTTTCTGTTAAACCTCTTTATTAAATTCTCAGAAAAGACTAAAACTCATTTTGATGATTATGTGGTGAGCAACAAGGTTCCAAGAAATGTTGCACATATTATCCCATTATTAATAGCCTTAGAGTTGGTACCAATAGTATTTGTAGATTTTGATGTTCTTGAAAACATTGTTGCCAAAGGCCTGCAAGTATTTAGTATCATATTGACAATTTGGATCATCAGGAGTTTCATAAAGGCATTGCGAGACTTTTTAAATACCAAAGAGAGATTAAAAGACAAACCAATCAATAGTTATGTTCAAGTGATACTGATTATTGTTTGGTCAATTGGAATACTATCTGCTTTTGCCGTTGTAACTGGAATCCCGTTTTTTAAATTTCTTACGACCTTAGGTGCTGCTTCCGCTGTAATTTTACTGATTTTCAGAGACACTATCATGGGCTTTGTAGCTAGTATACAAGTTTCAATCAATGATATGGTACAAAATGGAGATTGGATCACTTTTGAGAAGTTTGGAGCTGATGGAGATGTGATTGAGATCAATTTAGCCACTGTTAAGGTTCAAAATTTTGACAAAACCATAACTACAATCCCGACCTATGCCCTCATATCAGATTCTTTTAAAAACTGGAGAGGTATGGAAGAAGCAGGCGGCAGGCGAATCAAACGTGCTGTGATCATTAAACAAAGTAGCATTTCTTACTTGAGCGATTCAAGGATTGAAGAATTAAAGAAAATTGATTTAATTTCAGATTATTTAGAAAAAAGAGCAACTGACATAAATAATTATAACCAAAACAATAACATCAACAAGGATCTTTTGATCAATGGACGAAACCTTACCAATATTGGAGTCTTTAGAAAATTCGTAGAAAGCTATATAGAGAATCATTCGGCCATCAATAAAGATATGATGATTATGACAAGACAACTTGCCCCAACAACACAAGGTATTCCTATTGAAATTTATGCCTTTAGCAAAGATAAAAGGTGGCAAAACTATGAATACATCATGGCTGATATATTTGATTATATCATTGCCGCAGTACCCTACTTTGATCTCGAAGTATACGAATTAGCAAGTGAATTTAACAGCTCAAAATAAACGCCAAACGTTATTGAGCAATCTCAATAGAGTTGATGATAAAATCAGCGACCTGTGTTTTACCTTTTTCCTTTATTATTTCAAATTCATCATTGCCCGCGTTAATAAAATCTTTCATGAGAGGTGACGCTACATGCGGAAAAACACTCAAAGCAAATATATTGATCATCAACTGCTTAGGATTAATTCTTCTAATTCGACCCTTGTCAATTTCGCTTTCGATCTGACTATAAAATTTAGTAGGATCTGGCATTTTAAGATTTACGATAAATTCAGTGGCAAAATCTGTCCTTGAATTTAGTTTCCTTACCAGTCCGAGAGGAAGAAAATGGTAATCATTGATAAATGTAACATAGTTATGGATGAAATGCCTAATTTTTTCTCTCACTGGCATCTCACCATCCATAATATCCTGCAGTTGAGGCGCAATTCTTCCGTACAATTCAAGAAAGACATGTTTAAAGACATCGTCTTTATTATCAAAATAAGTACGCAGTTCTTTTTTGCTGATACCGGATGCCTTGGCAATACTACTCATGCTGGTCTGTTTAAATCCATTGTCCTGAAACTCGACAATTGCAGCATCTAAAGCTTTAAGCATGTTTGGGGGAGAATTGTTCATATGTATAAAGATTTACCTGTTAAATGTATATAATTTTTCAATACATACAAAAAATATACGAAATCTTTAAAGAATCATAACTTTGTGTGATTTTGTCGCAATGCGTCATTTCACACCTGCGAGATAAATTTTTCCAGTATCCAATACAGAATCACTAAAGATTATAATTGTTCCCATAGACGAACCTCCTTTAGAAACCTGAAGCTTTAAGAACTTAAAAGTATCACCTTCATCCGAAACCATTTTCAAAATATAATTCTTACCATCATTTTCGAGTAAAGCTGTTTCATTAATTATAAGACTTGAAGTATCATTGTCAATGATTATTTCTGCCTGTACGAACATTCCCGGAATAAACAAGGTGTTTTCTTCTTCCTCGATATGGACATGAGCGGTTACGGTACGATCTGCTCCAATGGATTTACCTATTACATGCACGTTGCCAATATAGTTTTCTCCTGAGGATTCTGGAAGCCTAAAAACTACTTTCTGACCTTTCTTAATTTTAAGCGCATCTTTTTCAAATATTTTCAACTCAAGATGCACGTGTTCAGTATTTACAATTTCCATAATAGCATCTGAAGATGCCACAAATGAACCTGTCTTGACATTAATTTCTGTTATATCCCCACCAATTGGCGCATAAATATTAGACAAAGAACTAAATTCGCCTTTTTCAACTGCTGCAGTATTTATATTTAACAACTGTAGTTTCTTTTTAAGACCTGCGTGAACGGCAAAGGTTCTTTTATACTCACTTTGGGCTTTTAGATAAGATTTTTCTGAACTGATATTCTCCTTGAACAACTCAGTCTGCCTTTCAAAATTTGATTTTAAAAAAGATAGCTGCTCTAAAGCTTCTAAATATTGCTGCTGCATATCTAGAAATTTGATGTTTTCAATACTGACTAAAAGGTCACCTTTTTTAACTTGATCTCCAATCAATAGTTTTGAATTCTTTATATACCCACCTATCTGGGCGCTAATTACGGCTCTTCCGTTTGGCGGAACATCAATCATTCCTGTGGAAGATACTTTATTAGTCATGCTTTTTTGGCTAATCTCGACTAATTCAAGTCCTCTTGTCTTAAAATCAATTTTTGATATTTCAACCGTGTCTTTATTCAGATCTAATTTGATTGATACCGGATCCACGGTTTCAGATTCTGTTTTTTTAGGGGAGCAACTTACACCTAAACAGGCAACTGTGAATAAAACTATATATGTTATTAATTTGTTCATTTTCATGCGATTACATTGTTAAATAATTGAGCTCTATTATCTTTTGGTTGTAGCGATTCAAATTCTGCAAATAATCTAAAAGAATTTGAAGTGAATTTTCTATGCTTTGAATGTATTGAAAAAAATTAATCTCTCCAGATTGAAAGCTTCTCTTAGCAGTCTTGAAAATTTCTTCCGAAAGGTTTTTACCTTCTTCATCGTAATAGAGAAGTGCTTCGTCGTATTTTTTTAATTCAGTGAAAAGAGCGGCTTGCTTTGACTCTAATCGGATTCTATAATCTTCTGCTTGTTTATCTACAATTTCGATAGCGAGTTTTGAAGCCTTAATTTTTGCACTATTACCACTAAACAACAAAGGAATTTTTAAGCCGATTTGATATCCATTCAATGATTCACTCAAACCTGAATTTGAGCCTTGGAAATAATTCAAAGTAATATCAGGCAACAGGCTTTGCGATTCAACTTTCTTCTTCGCTAAGAACAGTTCCTTTTTTGAATCATAATAGATCAGCCCTGGATTTGTTTCTAACCCCATTTGCTCAATGACAAGTCTTTGAAGAGGTATTTTCTCAACTTGAAGATAATCCTCGTTTTGCACAATTTTCTGCAACTCTAATAAAGATTTTTGAACATCTTGTTCAGCTTGAAGGTAAAGGGTATGCAGTTGCTTTTGTTTGGCTTGAGCAGTTATTTTTTCCAAATAATTAGTCTCTCCCGTTTCAAACCTCCGTTTTGCAGCATGAGCAAATGTTTGATAAAAGCTGTCCAACCTTTTCAATACCAATTCTTTTTCCAGATGATATTGCAGTTCATAATACTTTGAAAACAGTTGTTCTTCAAGATGCCTTCTCTTAATTTGAAAGCTATTACTTTCAATATTGACATTCGCTTGATTCACCTTCTTACCCGCAAAATATCGTGTTGGAAAAAGAAAGTTCTGTTCTATACCGAATACCTTAAGTGGTATGTCATTATATGCCATATTATTCTCATCATAATGATAATACAATTTAGTTTTATCAAAACTAAAAGCTTCATTTATCATAGCATCTGCTGCTTCTACTTTCAATGAAGAAGCTTTTAATCCAGCATTATTTTCAAGTGCTTTAGCATATATTTCATCAAGCCCCATACCCTTTGAATCCTGCGCATTTAATTGAACTGATATCAAAAGAAACAGGCTCATAATCAATGTTTTATTCATACTTCCTTTTTTAAACTTTTTTCTCTCTTCAAAGAGATAATACAAAACAGGTAATACCAGCATAGTCAACAAAGTAGACGACACCAAACCTCCAATAACAACTGTTGCCAAAGGTCTTTGTACTTCTGCTCCCGCTCCATTGGAAACTGCCATTGGCAAAAAACCCAAAGCAGCAGCAAGCGCAGTTAATATGACTGGCCTCAAGCGTTCAGTTGTCCCTTTAATGATTATATCTCTGGTTGACTTCATACCTCTTTTTTTAAGCTCTTTAAAATGCTCTATTAGAACAATTCCATTGAGAACCGCTATACCGAATAAGGCAATAAAACCAATCCCTGCTGAAATACTAAAAGGCATACCTCTTGTCCATAATGACAAGATACCACCTACCGCGGCCAAAGGAATTGCTGAATAGATCATCAAGGCGTCGCTGACAGAATCAAAAGCAAAGAATAACATTAAAAATATAAGTCCCATAGCAATTGGAACCGCCACCTTTAATCTCGATTTCGCTCTTTGTAAATTTTCGAATTGCCCTCCATATGTAATTGAATATCCAGGAGGCAAGTCAATGGTGTTTTCAATTTTTTCTTGTAAATCTTCAATAACAGATTGCAAATCTCTGTTTCTCACATTTATTGCTACAACAGCCCTTCTCTTCGTATTATCCCTTGAAATTTTAGCGGGGCCCTCTGTATAAGAAATTGTCGCCAACTCACGTAACGGAACTTTATACCCCAAAGGAGAATCAATATAAAGCTGCTCAATGTCAGATATTCCTTTTCTGTGTTGTTCATCTAAGCGAACCACGAGGTCAAATCGTTTTTCGCCCTCAAATACAGTCCCGGCAACTGCCCCGGCAAAACCCATGTAAATTAAATCATTAACCTCACGTATACTCAGCCCATATCTAGCAATTTTATGCCGATCATAAACAATTTTTAATTGTGGCAAGCCTTCAATTTTTTCAACAGTAATATCTGATGCTCCTTCAATTGTTGACGCCAACTCTTTTATACGATTCGCTTTTTCCGACAATACACTAAGGTCAGCACCAAATATTTTTACAGCTATATCAGATCTAACCCCGGTAATCAACTCATTAAACCTCATTTCAATAGGTTGTGTAAACTCTATTTCCATGTCAGGAATTTCTTCTAAGGCAATCTTAATTTTATCAGCCAATTCATCTTTATTTTTTGCATTAACCCATTCCTTCTTTGGTTTCAATTTTATAATGACGTCACTTTCTTCCATTGACATGGGATCTGTTGGTATTTCTGCTGCTCCAATCCTACTGACTACCTGTTCAACTTCGATAAAATTATCAAGTAAAATATTCTCGATTTGCGTTGTAATTTCAACTGTTTTAAGCAATGAGGTCCCTGTCTTTAATATAGGTTGAATAACAAAATCGCCTTCATCAAGAGTGGGTACAAATTCACCACCCATAGTAGAGAACAGACCTATAGAGCTAATTAAAAGAAATAATGACATCGCTAAGACAGATTTCCTATAGTTTAAAGTCCAATTGATTACAGGAGTGTACATCTTTTTTATAAATCGCATGAGCTTATAACTAAACTTACTCTCATCCTCAACCTGAGGACGTAAGAAAATAGCAGACATCACCGGAATATATGTTAAACCAAATAGCATGGCTCCAATAAGTGCGAAACTAAAAGTTAATGCCATTGGGCGAAACATTTTTCCTTCTACGCCGCTCAGCGTGAGAATAGGAATGAAAACGATTAATATGATCAACTGACCAAAAATGGCAGAATTCATCATCTTTGAGGCTCCTTCTAAACATATTTCGTTAATCTTAGTTTTCCGATCGTTATTTTTCAGAGCCATCAGTCCTTCTCTATTTGAAGAAAGTCTGAACGCGATAAATTCGACTATAATAACAGAACCATCGATAATGATACCAAAATCTATAGCTCCAAGACTCATCAAGTTTGCATCTACATGAAATATATTCATTAGAGAAATTGCGAACAAAAGTGTCATGGGTATCATAGAACCAATCACTAATCCCGATCGCATATTGCCCAGAAATAAGACGACAACAAAAACAACGATTAAACATCCCAAAACTAAATTTTCAGCAACCGTAAACGAGGTCTTATTAATCAATTCGCTTCTTTCTAAAAAAGGATTGATATAAACACCTTCCGGCAATGAAGTTGCTATTTCAGCTACCCTGGTCTTAACATCTTCAATGACTTTTTTTGAATTTCCATCTTTAATCATCATCACCTGCCCAAGAACCTTTTCACCTTGACCATTCCCGGTAATAGCACCAAAACGTGTTGCACTACCGAAGCCAACTTGGGCTACGTCTCGTATATAAATTGGAAAACCATTCGCATTTTTAACAACAATATTTCTAATGTCGTCCAAATCGGCTATCAATCCTTCACCTCTAATAAAATAAGCCTTGTCTTCCTTTTCAATATATCCTCCACCAGCAATTGAGTTGTTTTTTTGAAGCGCCTTATAAACATCACCCGCACTTATATTCATTGCATGAAGCTTTTCAGTATTTATAGCTACCTCATATTGCTTTAAAAAACCACCCCATGTATTCACTTCAATAACGCCGGGAATCCCCGCCAATTGACGCTTTACAATCCAATCTTGAATGCTCCTTAAATCAGTAACTGAATACTTTTTTTCGAATCCGGGTTTCACATCAAGTATATATTGATAAATTTCACCTAAACCGGTTGTGATAGGTCCCATTTCAGGACTCCCAAAACCCTCAGGAATTTTTTCAGAGGCAGAAAGGATCTTTTCGGAAATAAGTTGCCGGGGCAAATAGGTACCCATGGCATCTTCAAAAACAATGGTAACAACCGACAATCCAAATTTCGAAACGGATCTAATCTCTTCTACACCAGGCAAATTGGCCATTTCTAGCTCGATTGGGTAGGTTATGAATTGTTCAATATCCTCAGTTGAAAGATTTCTCGAGGTCGTTATAACCTGAACTTGATTATTTGTCACATCGGGTACTGCCCCTATATGTATTTTAGTCAATGAATAAAGTCCAAAGCCAATAACAAGAAAAGTAAATATAAATACGCTCAGTCTATTATTAAGACTGAAGTTGATAATTTTAGATAGCATAATTCAATTATTAGTGAAATAAATTGGTACGTAAGAGTAGTTCAAAGACAGTAATTGTCATTAGAAGCTCTTTAAAACTGTACAAAAATGTTTAACTATGCTACTTGTGGAGGTTGGAAAACATCTGTATTTTCCAGAAAAGTATAGGAATTTTGGTAATAAAAACCAGTGGTTGAAACCAAGTTCCCAGTTAGAAACTGAAAAGATAATTTCTCAAAATTAATTACAAATATTTGCCCTGAATCCAGGCATCTATTATGATTGAAAGGCAATCTTTGATGATCTTCATTATCCTTTGGTTCCTTATCATGACTAGACTTTTTATCGCCATAATGCTTTGAAATAAATGTGAACAAATCATCTCCATATTCCTCTTGATGAAATTCAAGGTGTGCAAGAAGTGCTCCAAGTTTTAACATATCTCCAGAATGGAGGTTAAAACTTTGAGCCAAAATAAAAATGGCAAGAGATATGGAACTTAATTTTACTAGCATTCTGATCCGAAAATTACAACATATAATTTTTCCAAAACATGAATTAAAATTAAGGTTTTCTTAAATTTTAAATTCTGACAAATATCACAATTTGCCTTATGTCAGGAGAACAAATATAAAACTTATCTAAATAAGATACTGATCTTTACACGAAGTTGACGCTTATAGTCTTCTTCCAACCATTTCAAATAATTCTTGGAGCTTTTCAAAATACAGAAAGAATACTGCTTAATCCTGTACTCAATTTCATCGTTAAGTTCTCTGGATAGAATATGCGCATCAAACACATCCTCACTGTTCTCTGCACAGATTTTAGCGTGTTGTGCGATTGATTTTTCAAGGACTATTTTAGATTTTTGACTTGTTTTTACAGCATCGTCATATTCCTTTTTAACATCATAGGTGAAATCAGTCGATTTAGAGAACATCAATTTAATGGCCTCCGGCATCTCATATTTAAAGTTTCTTTCAATCTCATCATCACTGATCAGGTTTTCTAAGAAATAAGATGGATTTTTAAAAATCAATTGCCAATCAACATCTTCAGTCCACAAACCAAATCTCGAAACATTGTTACCTAAGTCAAGAACAGAAAATTCTTTCTTATCATCAATAACCCTAGAACCTCTACCAATCATCTGAAAATATAAGGCAAGTGATTTAGTAGCTCTGTTAATGATGATTGAATCTATAGTTGGTTCATCAAATCCAGTAGTTAAAATACCGACTGATGTAAGAATAGCATCCGGCGTATTCTTAAACCAACTCAATACAGCTCTACGTTCTTCTTTTGTATTGGTATTGTCTATATAATTTACTTTATAACCGGCCCGCTTAAATACTTCATATACATGTCGAGAAGTATGGATACCATTATTGAATATCAAGGTCTTTTTTCCTTTACCAGTAGCTTCATAGGCTGCAACCAACTTAGATTGCATTTCACTTTTGGTATACAATTCTTCAGATGACTTTACCGTATAATCACCATTTGCACCTATCTTTAGCGTACTAAGATTTATATTATAACTATAGGTAGTTGCCTGGGCTAGAAAGCCTTTTTCAATAAGAGAAGTAATTTTTTCACCTACAATTAGATCCTTATAAATCTCATGCATAGGTAAATTAATATTCGAACTTAAAGGTGTCGCTGTAACTCCAAGAATAAAACAATTTTCAAAGTGCTTAAATAGCTTTCTAAAAGAATTATAATGCGCCTCATCTACAATCACTAGACCTATATCTTCTAAATCGGCCTTTTCTTCCTTAATTCTGTTGTTTAGGGTTTCAACCATAGCAACAAAGCATGAGTATTTTTCCTCATTTGTCACTTCTTTTACCGTGCTGTCAATTACTTTATTATTTACGCCAAATTCTGTAAGCATATTTGAAGTTTGCTTACTTAATTCAATTCTGTGCGTAAGAATCAATACTTTATGTTGGCTTTTCTTAATGTAGCGGCGGGCAATCTCTGAGAATATTACCGTTTTTCCACCACCTGTAGGCAACTGATATAGAAGGTTATACTGATTTGGATTTTCATTTATTCTTTCGAATATCTTATCTATGGCACCATGTTGGTAATCATATAATTTTTTACCAATATTTTTTTCTTCCTTATCAAGTTTTGTGAGCACCATATATCGTTATAAATAAACCTTGCAAAAATACTCATTTAAGTAGGTTCTAAGGCAATTCTTTTAAATATTTTTTAAATGTGGATGCTTATATTTGCTATGAGACTGATATATACAATTTTAGCAAATGATACCAAATAAAAAAAGCCACCCTTTTAAAGAGCAGCTTTCTACCAGAGCAAACTTGCTCAACTATTTTTTAATATCCTTTTAAATGTTCTTCGCCAACCAATCACCAACTTGAGAAGTTCCGTAGGCTTCTCCTCCATCGGCAAGGTCTTCGGTAACAATCCCCTCTGACAAAGATTTGTTTACGACCTCTCTAATTGCTGCACCTTCTTCATGTAAGCCAAAACCTGTTTCAAACATCATAGCTGCAGACAAAACAGTTGCCAATGGATTGGCAATATTTTTTCCGGTAGCTTGTGGATAAGAACCGTGTATAGGCTCAAACAATGAAACACCCGCACCCACTGAAGCAGATGGCATAAGGCCCATCGATCCTGATATTACTGAGGCTTCATCTGTGAGAATATCACCGAAAAGGTTCTCAGTAATCAATACATCATATGAATTAGGCCATTGCACCAAACGCATAGCCACAGCATCTACGAATTCATAAGAAACTTCAACTTCAGGATAATCCTTTTCCATCGCTTGTACAGTTTCTCTCCATAATCTAGAGGTTTCCAAAACATTTGCTTTATCTACACAACACAATTTCTTTCCACGGCTCATAGCCATTTCAAATCCCTTTTTCGCCAGACGTTGAACTTCTCCTCTCGAATAAACACAATGATCATACGCTACATTCCCATTGTCTTCTCTTCCTTTTTTACCAAAATATATACCACCCGTCAATTCCCTTAAGAACACTAAATCGGTTCCTTCAATTCTTTCTCTTTTCAAAGGAGATTTATCAATCAAAGACGGAAATGTAAAAGTGGGTCTTATGTTTGCAAATAAGCCCAACTCTTTACGCATTCTAAGCAATCCTTGTTCAGGACGAACCTTAGCCGATGGATCATTATCAAATCTTGGATGACCAATAGCTCCAAATAATACTGCATCAGAAGAAACACATATATCATGCGTTTCCTTAGGATAAGGATCCCCAACAGCATCAATAGCTGCAGCTCCAGTAAGAGCTGGTTTCCAGCTTATTTCATGATTGAATTTTTTCGCAATTGCATCTGATACTTTAACGGCCTGTTCGATCACCTCCGGACCAATACCATCACCAGCTAAAAGCGCTATTTTTAATTTCATAAGATATATTTTATTCTAAATTATATTCAACATTTTTTGAGTAGCCACGATTGCTGAAACCGTTTGATCAGAATCAAGCCCTCTTGTTTTAAAAATTTTTTCTCCTTGCTTCCAGGTTATTACCGTTTCACAAAGTGCATCAGAATTAGATCCAGGTGGAATTCTAACCGCATAATCAGTAAGTGTAGGCAGTTTCAATTCCTTTTCCTTATAGATTTTTGCTAAAGTATTCAAAAAGGCATCAAATTGTCCATCTCCCTGTGCATTTTCTTGAATACATTCCCCGTCTATCCTAACAGATACAGTAGTTGAAGGTCTCAAGCCTTTTGAATGTGTCAATACATACGATTCAACAACTACGCTTTCCTCAAAGGCATTACTGTCTAAAACATCTGAAATGATATAGGGCAAATCTTCTTTTGTTACTACCTCTTTTTTATCTCCAAGCTCAATGATTCGTTTTGTAACTTTTGAAATATCATCATCTTCTAAGTACAATCCAAGTTCCTGTAAATTCTTTTGAATATTTGCCTTCCCCGAAGTTTTTCCCAAAGCATATTGTCTTTTTCTTCCAAATCTTTCAGGTAAAAGATCATTAAAGTATAAGTTGTTCTTATTATCACCATCAGCATGTATACCAGCTGTTTGTGTAAAAACATTATCTCCAAGAACAGGTTTGTTCTCAGGAATTCTAAAACCTGAAAATGTTTCCACAAGCTTACTTACCTTGTACAAGGATTCTTCTTTGACAGCTATTTCAACTTCTGGTAAAAAATCATTTATTACAGCAACAACACTTGCTAAAGGTGCATTTCCTGCTCTCTCCCCCATACCATTAATTGTAAGATGCAAGCCATCAGCTCCTGCCTTAACCGCTTCAAGAACATTAGCAACACCTAAGTCATAATCATTATGGGCATGAAAATCTACATGCATTTTAGGGTAACGCTCTTTTACGATAAAAACAAAATCATAGGATTCTGAAGGCGTAAGAATCCCTAAGGTATCTGGTAATAACAATCTTTTAATAGGTTGTTCAGACAAGAAATCTAGGAACTCGAAAACATAGGCCTGAGAATTTCTCATTCCATTGCTCCAATCCTCTAAATAAACATTGGTTTCAATGCCTCTTTCAATTCCTGATTGAATGCTTTCCGCAATTGCTTTAAAATGTTGATCTGGTGTCTTTTTTAATTGGTGGGTTAAATGATTCAATGATCCTTTGGTCAACAAGTTTTGAACTTTTGCACCAGTTTCAACCATCCAGTCTAAAGATAATCCGCCATCAACAAAAGAAAGTACTTCTATTTTGTCTATAAATCCAGCCTCCTCAGCCCAGGATGTGATACTTTTGACAGCATTAAATTCGCCCTCCGACACTCTGGTTGAGGCAATCTCAATCCTATCAACTTTTAACTCTTCTAATAATAACTTGGCAATAGTGAGTTTTTCAGAAGCTGAAAAAGACACACCACTAGATTGTTCCCCATCTCTGAGGGTCGTATCCATTATTTCAATTTTACGTCTTTTTGACATGAGCCTTCTAATTAAAAGGGTCTTTGATCAGCAAATTGAACGATCTCATTCTTCATATTCTGAAGATAATCGATATCATCAAAGCCGTTGAGCATATTGTCCTTTTTATATGTATTTATATCAAATGTTTCTACAGAACCAGTGCCTAATAAACTTACTTGTTGTTTTTCAAGATCTACAAGGATCTCAGTATTCGGATCTTTCTCTATTTCAGAAAATATTTCTGATAGAAAAGACTCACTAACCTGAACAGGTAATACACCAACATTCAGACAATTATTTTTAAAAATATCCGCAAAGAAACTTGAAATAACACATCTAAACCCGAAGTCATAAACTGACCAAGCTGCGTGCTCCCTAGAAGAACCAGAGCCGAAATTTCTTCCGCCTACTAATATTTGCCCGCTGTAAATTGATTTGTTTAAAACAAAATCCTCCTTAGGCAATCCATCAGCATTATATCTCCAATCTCTAAATAGATTATCCCCAAACCCTTTTCTTTCTGTGGCTTTTAAAAACCTCGCTGGAATGATTTGATCTGTGTCTACATTCTCAATCGATAAAGGATAGGCGCTGCTTTTTAATATTGTAAATTTATCGTATGCCATTTCTAATTGTATTTCTTTTAGTGAGCAATAATTATAATAATTCTCTTGGATCAGTTACCTTACCAGTTACAGCCGCAGCTGCTGCCATCAATGGGCTTGCTAATAAAGTTCTAGAGCCAGGTCCTTGTCTTCCTTCAAAATTTCTATTTGATGTACTTACTGCATATTTTCCAGCAGGTACTTTGTCATCATTCATAGCCAAACAAGCTGAACAACCAGGTTGACGTAATTCAAAGCCCGCATCTTCTAAAACCTCTAAAAGGCCTTCTTCTTTTATTTGATCTTCAACAATATGTGAACCAGGTACTAACCATGCTGTAACATGTTCAGCCTTTTTCCTTCCTTTCACAATGGATGCGAAAGCTCTGAAATCTTCTATTCTTCCGTTGGTACAACTTCCAAGAAAAACATAATCAATCTTCTTTTGTTGCATGGCCTCTCCTTCGTTGAAGCCCATATAATTCAAAGACTTATCATAAGTGGCCTTACCTACCGAAACATTTTGTGATAAAGGAATATCTTTTGAAATACCAATTCCCATTCCAGGATTTGTCCCGAAAGTAATCATAGGTTCAATCTCAGCGGCATCATACGTAAATTCCTTATCAAAAATTGCTCCTTCCTCAGTTTTCAAGGTCTTCCAATAGGCCATGGCACTATCCCAATCAGCTCCTTTAGGAGTAAATTGTCGGCCTTTAATATAGTCGTAGGTTGTATTATCAGGAGCTATCATCCCGCCTCTTGCACCCATCTCAATACTCAAGTTACAAACAGTCATCCTTCCTTCCATACTCATCTTGTCAAAAACATCTCCTGAATATTCTACAAAGTATCCAGTTGCACCAGAAGTGGTTAGTTGTGATATAATAAATAAGGCAACATCCTTAGGTCCAACAGCTTTCCCAAGACTCCCGTTGATGTTGATACGCATCTTTTTAGGTTTTGGCTGCATAATACATTGTGTAGATAATACCATTTCTACTTCAGAAGTTCCAATTCCAAATGCAATAGCTCCAAATGCTCCATGTGTCGAAGTATGTGAATCTCCACAAACAATTGTTGACCCAGGTAAGGTAATTCCATGTTCTGGGCCTACCACATGCACAATTCCATTATTTTGATCACCCAGACCCCAGTGACTAATTCCATATTTTTTTGCGTTTCGCTCAAGGGTTTCCAATTGATTAGCTGACAACGGATCTTTCACTGGTAAGTGTTGATTTATTGTAGGTGTATTGTGATCAGCAGTTGCAAATGTTCTTTTTGGATAAATAACATCAATTCCTCTGCTCTCTAAACCTAAAAATGCCACCGGGCTTGTAACCTCATGGATAAAATGACGATCAATAAAAAACACATCAGGTCCATCCTTTATACTTCTTACAACATGTGTATCCCAAACTTTATCAAATAACGTTTTACTCATAATATTTTAAAATCTAATTTTTTCAATTTTGCCAAAGGCAGGTGCAAATCTATTTTTTTTAATGAATCTTTGTTCTCCGTATCCTTATTTTTTTACAATGCTCAAAATCATTAAAACTAGCTTTAAGAGTGAATTAAAATCCAAACTACTGTTCAAGGCTAACAGGCATTACGATTATTTTAAATTTTAAACACTTTCATTAATAATAATACAATTCTTGGTGATAATTTTAAGTATTATTCATTCTGGACATCTGGTTTCTTCAGTCTCTTATCTTAAAAACGTTTTCAGCTTTAAAATAAATACGATTTTTAAGAATTAAATTATTGTACTTTTAGCCGATATTTTCTTCAAACCAAATTAAAATCAATCTTCAGATGAAAAACACCGTACTATCCTTTTTATTTATTCTAGTCACTCTTGTTACTTCTGCTCAATCTCGCCCACCTGAAAGCGAAAACAACATAAGACAAAGAGCTTTAAAAATTCATGAATCTGTTATCACCATTGATACTCACAATGATATTAATGTTGCAAATTTTACAGAAGATAAAAATTACACACAAAATTTAGACACTCAGGTAAATCTTCCAAAAATGATTTCAGGAGGATTAGATGTTTCATGGCTTATTGTTTATTCGGGCCAAGGTAAACTTGATAAAAATGGTTATAGCAAAGCTTACGAGAATGCCATTTCAAAGTTTGACGCAATTCACAGACTAACAGAAATTTATGCAGCAGATGAAATCGAATTGGCTCTTTCTTCTGAAGATGTAAAAAGAATCCAAAAGGAAGGAAAAAAAGTGGCAATGATCGGTGTCGAAAATGCATATCCTATTGGAGAAGATTTGAACAGAATTGAGGAGTTTTATAATAAAGGAGCAAGATACATGTCATTGGCTCACAATGGGCACTCTCAGTTTAGTGATTCAAACACTGGTGAAAGAGATAGTATCTGGCTTTACAATGGTCTTTCAGATTTGGGAAAAAAAGCCATTGTCGAAATGAATAGACTTGGTATTATGATTGACCTGTCACATCCATCTAAAGAAGCGAATATCCAAATGATCAAGCTTTCAAAAGCACCGGTAATCGCATCTCATTCTTCGTCACGGGCCATCAGTGATGTAAGCCGGAATTTAGATGATGAAGTCTTAAAAATGATAAAAAAGAATGGAGGTGTGGTTCAAACCGTAGCACTAGCCGCTTATGTCAATGTTGATAAGATGAAACTCAATAGTGAAGCCAGCGAGCCCATTTATAAGGAGGTTGCTAAAGAATTAAAAATACCGTATTTAAGCATGAAGGAAATTCAAAAACTTTCAGGAGATGAACTTCAAACTGCTTATGGTAATTATGATATGATCATGAAAATGGCTGCTCCCAGAAAAAAAGAAGTTAATAAAGAATACCCTCTAGTGAATGTCAGAGACTTTGTTGATCATATCGATTATATGGTAAAATTAATCGGCATTGATCACGTTGGAATCAGCTCTGATTTTGATGGCGGTGGCGGAATTGAAGGATGGGATGATGCCTCAGAAACTTTCAATATTACTTATGAATTAGTTAGAAGAGGCTATACAGAAGCGCAGATTGCCAAACTATGGGGACTAAACCTATTGAGAGTATTAGATGATGTTCAGGAGGTAGCCAATATAATCCAAAGTTCGAAGTAGTCAAGCCGGGGAATTTTTGAGGCGAATAGTAGTGCTATAAAGTCTTATTGTTTGAATCAAATCCTCAATTGGTATGGCTATCATCTTTACTTGGATTCACATAGTTTATAGCAAAGGCTGCAAGATATTGGGCTACTCATTGAACTGTTTGTTCTGCGTTCAATTCGATGATAGTTTATGAGAATTTACTGAAATTTTTTCCAATTTGAATCCGCTTTCAAAACCAATTCATCTGGTCCTTCTTTAAGCCAATCCTCGAACGTATTGTCAAAATAAGCATCATAAAAAAGATATAACTTGCCGTTTCGAAGCTCAAATGTTTTAGGGTTAATTTTTACTTTCTCCCCTTTTGTAGCCATTGCATAAGCACACCAGCCTCCATATTGAGGCAGGTATTTTAAAGGAGCCTTTTTAAATTTATTAAGATTCGTATAAGAAGAAAATCTATATGAAACTCCTTCATTGATGAAACTGAATTTTGCAGATCCTTTTATAGCGTTTGAATCAAAATACGATACCATGTCGTAACCTGCCACGCCATAGTTGCTCTGAATATTGACCTCCGTTTGCTGTACCAACAAATTCGAGACAATCAATAAAAAGACCCAAACTAATTTCATATTACTTTTTTAGTTTAGGACGCACAAGTTTTAAATCCCTTTCAAGAATCAATTTAATATTCGGGCGTGATCATAATGTGGGCATTATATCTACCCGGAAACATCAACCATGGATGACTAGATTCATTAGGTGCTAAGGATAGCCCCGTGCTTTCTTGAGTGGCATATGGGATATAGACTACGTACCTGTATTTACCATTATCAATAGTTCCTGTCTCTTCATTAAAGTATGCATTTTTACCATAATAAATGTGCAAGGTAGCAGGAGTTTTAGGCAAGGCCATTTCACCGGATGCTGCTTCCTTTTCTCGAATTTCTTCTTTTTCTTCCCTTGATTTTCCTTCCGTATTTAATTCTCGTCCTCTTTCCATCATAGGTTCTAGGCTCTTATGATAACAAACTATTTGAAAACCATCCTTATTAGGATTATCAGCAATACATACAAATTCATTACTTCCTTCCCGTAACATCATAAACTCGCCTGACTGACTATAACCATAGACCATTGCCTCTTCCCTAACTTCATTCGGAGCGGCAAGAATAGCTGAAGCAATTTGTTGGTCTGGACTTAGTTTCTGATTGGTTGGTGTATCAAAAATAGAGCTTTCTGAAACAGTCTCAGTCTCGGATATTAAGATTTCATTTTTCTTGTAAGAAGGTTTTGCACAACTCAAAAGAACAATACTAAAGGCTAATAAATAAGCAGCTGTTTTCATATGGAATAAGTTAAAAATAAGATAGGCTAATATACTTCTTTTTAAGCTTGTTAACAAAACGGACCAGCTCTGCAAGCCCTAAAAAGACTAATAAAAATTTATTACACAATATTTTATTAGAACGCTCGTTAAAATAATAGAAAGTTCTTAACTTTTATGAATTTGCTAAATTATCCGAATATTTCACAAGGATAATTATCAAAAAAAGTCATAGTGAGAAAAAATAGCCTTGAGGGGGGCTTATGATCAAACTTATAACATTTAAGATTTAAATGTTCAACTATTGAAACTTACTATGACTTTTTTTATTAATACTTTACAACTTCTTTAGAACACAATATTTTTCAAATATCTTCCAAACCTTTTATTCTTAAGTCAATTACATCATTGTATTGGCTCTGATTAGGAATGCATTATTAAATTTTTTTAAGATTTTTAGCTATCTAAAATAGTTTTATTTTTTAGACTACTTGCAATGCATAGCGCATTAGAATTATCTTTTATTTGATGACTTTTCCTTTTATTTTCTAAAATTACGCGAACTAAGCGATGAACAATTATAGTATTTATTCTTAGCAACATCTGTATTGTAAAATCTATTTATTTTCAAAGTTATACTCATCAATCATTAAAATTCAGGGTCTTTGTAGACTAAGTATTTTTCATTAATTTTGTAAACTCAATAAATTTAAATAAACAAATAATTATTAATCCTATAAATATGTTAAAACAATCACTTTCTATTATTGTTATTCTCTTTATTTCCTTCTCTAATTTTGCACAAAATTCGCAAGATGAGCTGCAGTTAATGCAATCTTTATATGGTATGGAAAAAAGAGATATCGTTGCTGAATTTATCGAATTAAATGACACACAAGAAAAAGAATTCTGGCTATTGTATGATGCATATGAACTAAAACGCCAAGAAATTGGTAAAGAAAAATTTAGACTTATAACAAGTTATGTGAATGACTATGGAGAAGTGAAACCAGAAAATGCGGATAACTTTATGAAACAAGTAATTCCGTTGAGAATTAAATCTGATAAATTGGTTGACAATTATTATAAAAAGATTAAAACCAAAACAGACCCTATTGTCGCCATGCAGTT
>CAYMKR010000016.1:0-12504 GCA_964390865.1 uncultured Flavobacteriaceae bacterium
ATCTGACTGTTAATCAGAGGGTCCAAGGTTCGAGTCCTTGAGGAGGAGCAAAAAAAAGCAGCTGTATAGCTGCTTTTTTTGTGCCTTAAAGTGGAGGTTTTATTAGGTCAACAAAAGTGTTGGTAATATTAATGAGTTTGGCATTGATACCACGTTCTTTATTAACAATGACCATTTTTATTCATAGGATGAAGTTTTGATAATTCCTTTGAGTATGTCTTTGATTTAATTATTAGATTAAGCATTCTGTTTTTGTACAAAATGCTTAATCTATTTAGGAATTTAATTATTTCACGTCAAAACGGTCAAGGTTCATCACCTTGTCCCATGTTGCGATAAAGTCAGTAATGAATTTATCTTGAGAATCTTCACAAGCATAAACTTCTGCTAGGGCACGTAGTTCAGAATTTGATCCGAATATGAGATCAACACGGGTGCCGGTCCATTTAATTGAACCTGTCTTGCGATCCCGGCCTTCAAATACATCTTGAGAATCAGAATTTGCACTCCATGTAACACCCATATCGAGCAGATTCACAAAGAAATCATTCGTGAGCGACTCAGAGCTATCCGTAAATACGCCGTGTCCTGAATTATCAAAGTTTGTATTTAATACTCGCATGCCACCAATAAGTGCTGTCATTTCAGGCGGAGTTAGGGTCAAGAGTTGGGCCCTGTCAACCAACATTTCTTCGGCGGATGCCGAATGCTTAGGTTTGAAATAATTTCTGAATCCGTCGGAAGCAGGTTCCAAAGCAGCAAATGATTCTACATCAGTCTGCTCAATAGAGGCATCTGTTCGTCCAGGTGTGAATGGCACTATAACGGTATGTCCGGCGTTCTTGGCTGCTTGCTCAATTCCTGCACAACCTCCTAGAACAATTAGATCTGCGATTGAAACATCCTTAGAAAAATCTTTTTTAATTGATTCTAATGTGGCTAAAATATTTGATAATTGAGCAGGGTTGTTTACTTCCCATTTGTTTTGTGGTGCAAGGCGAATACGACCTCCATTTGCTCCTCCACGTTTATCAGAACCACGGAACGTAGACGCAGATGCCCAGGCCGTAGAAACCAATTGAGATATAGTTAAATCTGATGCAAGTATTTTTGTTTTCAGATTTGAAATGTCCTTGTCATTAATAAGTGAATGGGTAACAGCTGGAATTGGGTCCTGCCAAATAAGCGCTTCTTTAGGAACTTCAGAACCTAAATATAGAGCAATAGGGCCCATGTCACGATGCGTTAATTTAAACCAAGCTCTGGCAAATACTTCTGCGAAATCATCTGGATTCTCATGAAAGCGTCTTGATATTTTTTCGTATTCTGGATCAATTCGGAGAGCGATGTCAGTTGTAAGCATCTTCGGTGCATGGCGCTTGGACTTGTCATGTGCATCTGGAACACTATTGACTCCGGCACCACCTTTTGGCCTCCATTGATGAGCTCCAGCTGGGCTTTTTTCTAATTCCCAGTCGTATCCAAATAGATTCCAGAAGAAGTTATTACTCCACTTTGTAGGAGTAGTTGTCCATATGACTTCTAGACCACTAGTGATGGTGTCATTACCATGACCAGTTCCATAGGTGTTTTTCCAGCCAAGACCTTGCTCCTCGATACCTGCGGCAGCAGGTTCTCGTCCAACATACTTATCAGGATCGGCAGCACCATGGGTTTTACCAAATGTGTGACCACCCGCAATAAGAGCTACGGTTTCTTCGTCATTCATAGCCATTCGACCAAAAGTTTCTCGGATATCCTGGGCTGCTGCCAGCGGATCAGGATTTCCATTGGGACCTTCTGGGTTAACGTATATGAGGCCCATTTGAACAGCACCCAAAGGGTTCTCCAAATTTCGATCACCAGTATAGCGCTTATCTCCTAGCCAGTCAGTTTCATTACCCCAATAAATATCTTGTTCAGGTTCCCAAATATCTTCACGTCCGCCGCCAAAACCAAAGGTCTTAAACCCCATTGACTCAAGAGCGCTATTACCCGCCAAAATTATAAGATCCGCCCATGATATTTTTCTTCCGTATTTCTGTTTGATTGGCCAAAGTAGTAAACGTGCCTTGTCAAGGTTCCCATTATCTGGCCAACTGTTTAGAGGGGCAAAACGCTGACTTCCAGAACCTCCACCGCCGCGGCCATCCTGAATACGGTAAGTACCTGCACTGTGCCATGCCATTCTGATAAAGAATGGTCCGTAATGACCGAAATCAGCTGGCCACCAATCTTGTGACTTTGTCATTAATTGGAATAAATCTTCCTTAATAGCCTTAAGGTCAAGTTTTTTAAATTCTTTTGCGTAGTCAAACTCTTCACCCATTGGGTTAGATTTTGAAGAATGTTGTCTCAGAATGTTTAGGTTCAACATGTTTGGCCACCAATCTCGGTTAGAGGTGCCTCGGCCTGCTGTGTGCTTCACTGTCCCACCATGAAATGGGCACTTACTTTCGTTATTATCCATCTTAGTTTTATTTGAGGTTTTTAAACCCTTAAGTTACTGAACTTAAAGAGGAATTTCTGGTAAAGCAGTTAGTTTTTATTTATGATGATATAAGAATAATTTATGATTCATTGTAGAGCAAAATTAAAATTAATTATGAATGGACTCATTTGAAATATTTTGTATATTTGCATCGTGCACGACTAAAACGTGCACGACTAAAAATATAGATGATGAAGCAGTCGAAAACGACATTACTACAAAATATTTTTCGCGTATTATTAGCGGTCTTTATGATTTATGCTGGCTTAAGCCATTTAACATTTAATCGGATTGATTTTCAAGCCCAGGTTCCCGATTGGGTTCCGTTAAGTAAAGACTTGGTAGTAATTTTATCAGGCATGTTTGAAATGGTCTTGGGTTTGGGTTTGGCCTTTTGGAAAAGGGAACGCATCCTTTTTGGTTGGGCATTGGCCATCTTTTTTATTTTGATCTTCCCTGGTAACATTTCACAATATTTAGAAGGCAGGGATGCTTTTGGAGTTTTAGATTCGGATGGAGCTCGCTTGAGACGTTTGTTTTTTCAACCAGTTCTAGTGGTATGGGCAATATGGTCTTCAGGGGCATGGAATGACTGGAGAACTATTAAAACTGATCAATCATGAACGACAATAAATTATTATTAAGTAGTCAAATCTGCTTTCCTATTTATTCGGTATCACGTCTTATCACTAAGTCATATAAACCGCATTTAGACCAATTAGGGATTACGTATCCTCAGTATTTAGTGCTCATGGTATTATGGGAAAACGATGGCCTTTCAGTTAATCAAATTTCCGAAAAACTAATTCTAAACAGTAATACGCTGTCGCCATTGTTAAAGCGAATGGAGAAAATGAATCTAGTAAATCGAACTCGCTCAAAGGAAGATGAAAGACTGGTTATTATTGAATTAAGCCAAAAGGGAAAGGATTTAAGATCTGAAGCGCTACCTATTCCTGAAAAGTTATTCGAAGAAATAGTATCTAATAAAATAGAAACTAAAGACATGCTTAAACTAAAAGAAACTCTTTGCGAATTGATAACAGTGCTTACGGATAAAAACATAACATCTGTTATTACAGAATAATACAGATTGATAAAGAAAATATTTAAACGAACAAATTATAAAATATGGAATTATTAGATAAATTAAATTGGAGATATGCGGCAAAAGCCATGAATGGAGAAAAAGTGCCACAGGAAAAGATTGATAACATCATTGAGGCAATTTCGTTGTCGCCGACTTCTAGTGGATTACAACCATTTGAAATAATTGTAATTACGAATCAAGAATTGAAGGAGAAAATTCGACCTATTTCATGGAATCAATCTGTTATTACTGACTGTTCACATTTAATCGTATTTGCAGCTTGGGATACTTATACTGCCGAAAGAATAAATAAAATGTTTGACTTAACAAATACGGTTCGTGGCTTTGAAAACGAAGGATGGGAAAATTACCGTCAAATGTTATTGGGAAGTTACCCTCAAAAGGACCCAGAGGTTAATTTTAACCATGCGGCTAAACAGGCTTATATCGCTTTTTCTCAAGCAATTGCTGCAGCTGCATTTGAAGGGGTAGATAGTACACCCTTAGAAGGTTTTGATCCTGATGCTTTAGACAAAATACTTGGTTTAAGAGAGAAAGGCCTTAGAAGCTGTGTAATGCTTCCATTAGGTTATCGTGATGATAAAAATGATTGGTTGGTAAACCTTACCAAAGTCCGTAAGCATAAGGAAGACTTGGTTACAGTAATTGAATAGCAAATATTAGGTTTTTTTAAGATATTCTTAAGGGATGAATAAGTAATCAATATTTTATTTAAATAATTACAGCATAAAAAAGTTACACTCAGTGTAACTTTTTTTGTTTCAATAAGCCCAAATTAAAATATATATGGCACAGTATGAGCGCTTCATATTTTAAATTTCTTCTAGCGCATCTTCTACTGAGGATTTTACAACTATGATTGTGCTAAATCCTGAAACATCGAGAATATCCTTGACAATTTCATTGGGATGACAAAGCATAACCATTCCATCATTGGCCATGATCTTTTTTGCGGTCGCTAAAAATATTCTAAGCCCGGCACTACTGACGTATCTGGTGCCTTGAAGATCAATTAGTATTTTTTTCGAACCTTTTTCCAAATATTTATTAATCTCCACTTCTGCTTCTGGTGAAGTATTCGTGTCTAGATTTCCAATTAGGCCAATAACGATAACATCATTGATCTCTTTTATTGTGATTTTTAAACTCATCCTTATTTGATATTTATATTGTATTTAACCAAGTTTATTATGTTTCTGTTTGACTGTCTGATATAAGCGTATTCATCTACTAAATTTTTAACTATATGAACACCAAGGCCTCCCAAGTTTCGTTCATTAATCGCCAATTTAATATCTGGTGGGTCATTTCTAAAGGGGTTAAAAGGTATTCCCTCATCTTCAATGGTAATGATTAATCGTAAATACTTAAGTTGGAACTTAACTTCAATTTCGTGTTCATGAAAGTCAGTAAAACCATATGAAATGATGTTGTTTAATAATTCATCCAAGACAATATTGAATTTTTGGACGGCTGCAATTGACATCTCGTTTCTTTTAGCGAATTCCTCAAAATGTTCTATAACTCTAGGCATTTCGTCTATTTTATTGCTAATTTTAATGGATGTTAGCTCACTTGCATGTTTGTCATTGTCTTTTAAATATTGCAAGGCAAGTACCGTAATATCATCAAACTGCTCTGTACCTTCTTCAAATGCATTGACACTTTTTATGATAAGATCGGTAAGTGTTTTAGTTGAAGTGAATTTCCTTTTTTCAATTAGGTTTACCAACCTTTCAACTGAATAGAATTCTTCCTTTGTGTTTTGAGCCTCTGTAACGCCATCTGTATAGGCCAATATAATGTCATCTTTATCAATATAAATTTCTGATTCTTTATAAGTCATGCCTTCCATTGCACCAATTACTGGGCCATGTAAATCATCCAATATGGCAATTTTGTCATTTTTACCAATAACATAAGATGGATTGTGTCCGGCATTTGAATAGATGAGTTTCCCGGTTTCAATGTTTAAAATCGCTGCGAATACGGTAATAAACATATATGCATCGTTATCCTTGGCAATTTCATTATTAACCTGAGTTAAAATACTCGCAGTGGATTGGTCATTTGCAGCTCTGGATTTCAGCAAAGTTTTTGCAACGGCCATTTCTAAGGCTGCAGGAACACCTTTCCCAGAAACATCTCCAACAGCAAAATAAATATGATTTTCGTCCAAAAAGTGAAAATCATAAAAATCGCCACCAACTTCCCTTGCGGGGATTAAATCTGCATAAATATCTATTTCTTTTCTTTCAGGAAATGCTGGAAAGTTTAGGGGTAACATGCTCATTTGGATATCTTTACCTACATTTAATTCAGTTTCCATTCGTTTGTTCGCCCTAAGTAAAATGGCTTCGTCTTTTTTCCGCTTTGTGATATCTCTAATAATGCCGCTAAAATTCATGTCATTTATTCCGTCCCACATTGACAAGGCCAGACTCACTGGGAAAATCGTTTTGTCTTTCCGTTGTCCTTCCATGTCAACAATGTGACCAATGGCCCGCTTCTCTCCACCATTCAACACCCTTTTCATTCCGGCATGGTGATGCGAATGGTATTTTTCTGGGATGATAAGATCTAGGTTTTGCCCTATTGCCTCTTCTTCCGTATAGCCAAATATTTTTGTAGCCGCGGGGTTCCAGGATTCTATAATTCCATTTTTATCGGCTGAAATTATAGCATCTATTGCACTTGAAGTAATTGAGCGAAACCTGTTTTCAGAAGCTGTTATTTTTTCTTCAGCATCCTTGTGTTCTGTAATATCTCTTCCTATTCCAATAAGTCCTGCCAATTTTCCTTCTCCCGAAAAGTAAGGGGTTTTTAAGGTTTCCATGACAATTCGTTTCCCGCCTGGCATTATATTGATAGATTCAAATAATTCTGACGAAGCTGATGTTAAAATCAATTCATCTGAACTCATATGCTTATTTGCCCTCACTTCAGGTAAAATGTCTAGATCAGTTTTTCCAATTAATTCATTGGCATTGATCCCAATATGTTTTTCAAAAGCTTTATTGGCACCTAGGTACTGCTTGTTTGTATCCTTATAAAAAATGATGTCTGGAATTGAATTAATAAGAATCTTTAAAAAGGCCTTCTCTTCGTTCAATTCTTGAGTTCTCAAAGCAACTCTCTCCTCAAGTTGGTCTTTAGCTTTGGTTAAAGCGGCATTTGCTTTTTCACCTAATTCAAGTGAAAAGAGAATGGCCAGAACCATAAGTATGACTACTCCTGCAAATATCCCAAACACAGTTGTTTGCATAGTTGTATAGGTAGATTTGCCTTCTTTTACATCAATTTTGGATGCAAAACCCAAATCGAGTTCAGGGTCCCACAGCCAAGATCCATAAACGGGTACACCTCGGTAATCTCGATACCCTGACATGTTGGTTCCGGAATTTCCTTTTATGGCATCTGCAGCCATGAATGTTAGCGCTTGTTCATTCCTTGGAATGTCTGTTCGGTAGCCAGTCATCATATTTCCACCAGGATCTCTTATCTCCATTTGTAGTATGTCTTCTTGATCGTAAGAAATTAATCCAATATTTCTTAAATCAGATTTAAACCTGCTTTCAGATAATAGTCTGCCACTGCTGTTAAAGACATAACTTTCTCCACTTTTCCCTATCCTGCTTAATTGCATAACTCTTGAAAATCCAAGGGTAGGATCAATTCGAATCGCCAAGGCAGCAATAATTTCACCGGAGGCACTTTCAATTGGAGTAACGAAAAATATAGTAGGGGGTTTACTGATTTCCCCATTAGTTTCTTGTTCAGTTAGGTGAATATCTGATGCTATGGGGGGAACAAATACTGAATTCCCTTCGAAAACCCTTATCATTAAATCAGGCCGTTCACTGTAGATGATATTTTCAACATTGATATTTTCATTTCTTGAGGATGCCAGATTGATATTTTCTTTATTAATAATGAAAAAACCGACACTTTGAAGTGAGCTCTGATGCTCATCGTAAAATGTTCTTAATTTATTTAAGGCTTCTGATCTTAATAATTTGTTTTTATCTTTTGAAACTAATAATATTTCCTTAGTGGCCTCAACGAGAATCGGATCTCTTCCAAATTCTTTGACAATTAACTTATGTTGATCAACCCATAATTCAAGCCTTTCATGGGTGTTTTCCAATGTCATTTCCAGATTAATCTCTAAATCATTAAGTATTTTTTTCTTGTTTTGTTCCATAGCCATCCATCCCAAGAATGATATGGCAATCAGAATCAATAAGGTTCCTAAAAGTGTTATAATTCTGAACCTTCTAGAACCAATTTCAAGGACTATTTCTTCTTTGATAACCTTCTGAAAGAAATATCTTATTGCATAATGACCGATAATGAATAAAATAATAATTGCAGCAATGCTTTTAAAAATTAAATGAGTGAAATTAATAGCTTCAACATCATCAACAGTATTTGTACTAATCCAATTAGAACGAATAGAATTCATTTCATCAGTTGAAATGCTTTCCAAACCTTTTTGTAAAATGTTTTTTAAAATCAAGTTCTTTTTATGAACGGCGATGCGAAGCGGAGGTAAATCCATTCTATCTAATTGCACTTCGGATGAAATTTTAAGATTAGGAATAAAACTAGATTCCAGATAATACGTGACTACCCCAATGCTTTCAACAAATCCATGTAATTCTCCGGTGGACACTTTCATCAAGCCGTCAGAAACGGTTTCAACCGGAACAAGAATAATGTCAGGATAATTCCGCTCCAATTCAGCGGTTATGGCAAATCCTTTGAGTACTGCTATTTTTTTATTTGATAAATCGTGAATTGAATTTATGGTGTCGTTTTTATTCGTTACCAAAATACTAGGTTGTATATAGTAGCTGGAAGTAAATTCCATATAAGTACTTCTTTCGTCATCTTTAAATACAGCAGGTAAAATGTGAATCTGATCTTTTTTGAACAATGCTAGAATCTCATCCCATGAATTACCGTTGACGAACTTAATGTCTAAACCTGTTTTTTTCGCAATAAGGTTAATCAAATCTATAGAGTATCCAGCCGGCCGTTGCTTGTCATCAACAAAATCAAAGGGGGGCCAATCCATTTCATTGGCAACATTCAAAGTTTGATGAGAAGAAATCCATTCCATTTCCTCCTGAGTGAACTCAATACTGGTTTCCTGAGCTGTTGTTTTGAAACCAATGATGAACAGCACTAGGAGTGATAGAAAATTGATTTTTAATATGTGAATAGCCTTCATGTCAAACTATATTTAGAAATTATAATCATCAAAAATAATACCCGAAGTTGATGTTTAACCTCGAATTCCAGGTTTTATCTTCGGGGTGAGCCAATCCAATTCCTGGACCACCAGAAAACCACATATTTTGTCCAAAAATATAGTCAAAATAGGCATATAGTCCTCTTTTTATAAGGGTTGTCCCAAGAACGATTTGTTTTGAATTACTCCCATAACCTTGTTTAGGATTTACCATGCTCATGTTGATATAGAGTTTTATCCTATCCAGGTATTTTCCATCAATATTAATATCATTGGCCAGGTTGAAAGTGTACACATTTGCCTTACTACTTACTTCAAACGGATACATAAAAGCCCCTAATTGTATTGTTTTATCACTAAGATCTATAGGGTTTTTGGGATTGAATTCGTATTCTATCCATTGTAATTGTAAATTCCAATTTTTATAAAATAAATTATTATGAATAGCAATGGCATGTCTGTTCCCTTTCTCAGTTGTAATTTTGTTATAGATTTGACCCACTTCAAACGATGCCCCAAGTTTCATCAATAAGTCTTCATTTAGGCTCCATTTGTATTCAGATCTTAGGTTGAATTGATTGATTTCTTCATTTCCTTGAATCTCATCTGTTACTAGATCAAATGAATATCTCCCATAACGTTCTGAATCGATATATTCAGGATTTTTGTAAAAAGCCCCTTGAAGATTCCATAACTGACTATCATAAATAAACTTTATTCCTGCATCATAGTCATCTTCAAAACCTAAATAATAGGTTGCATTAAACCAAAAGCTATGGGAGGAGTAGGGTAGGATCCCAAAAGGAACTTGATGAATACCAATCTCTATTGAGGAATGAGCTGTCAGGTGGTATCCAAAATATCCGTGGTGAATAGCGTTAAAGTTTCCATACCATCGGTATTCAACCGATAAAAATATATCCTTGTAATCGATATCTGCATTCAATCTGAACAATTCAAAGCCAAAATCTCCTAACCTGTCCATGCTTTCCTGGTCATAATTTTTATATGAATAATTCAGCCGGAGTGCACCCCCAATTTTTATTTTTGGAAGTGGCTTTAAACTGTCACGCTTATTATTCTTGTTGGAGTTTAATATATCATTTAAGAAATTGGTATTTTTTTTATCTGCAGTATTTGAAGACCTGATATCCTTATCAAAGGATTCAGAGTTTTGACCATAATTCATTTCAATAACTGATACAATTAGCAAAATGAATAAGCCAGTATTTCTATGTAACGATTTTCTCATCGATTCAATGGTATTCGTAAAGTTGTAAACCGACAACTCCTTGATTTCAAACGGAAGAGTAATAATTAGAACATTCAACTGAGTGATTCGCAGCTATTTTAAGGACTAACAAAAACCAACAGTTAATAACAATGTTATCGTAACAAATATCAATGCATGAAGAACGAGTTGGTAGTTGATTCCTTGGGCACTGAATTAATAATTGAAATTAATTTGAGAAGGTCTCAAACCTAAAGATAGTCAAATTAAATAACTATCTGCCAATCAACTATTAATCGTTTAGAATGACAGAAAATTAACTATCTTGAAAAGTGATTAATAAAAGAGTTAAACGGGTTTTATTTAGTTTTGGATAGGATTAATTTTTTAAAATGTAAACAAAACTTGACATAGAGTAAAATATTATTGAAATTATTGGTGTTTCACGTCAAACTATAAATGCAATTGAAAAGGAGAAGTTTGATCCGAGTTTACCAACTGTTTTTAGAATTTCGAAACTATTTAAATTAGCCATTGAAGATGTTTTTGAATAAGACCATTGAAATTATTTACAGAATTTAAAATGTTATTTCGAAACAACTAAAAGTAGCTTTATAAAACACCTCGTAATAGGGGTGTTTTTATATTTTTAGATTACCCTATTAGTCTATAAGGGAATATAAAATATCGTTAATAAATATTTTAATAACTAATTGTCAGGCCTATAGCATATGTCCTAATAAGTTGGTACTATGTAGTGTTGTTAACCGATCCTCATTCGGTAATTATTACTCTAACTAATAGATCAATGAAGAAATTAATTTTATTTTTATTTTTGTGTGCTTCCTTTGGGGTTTTCGCACAAGATACTCCTGGTATTTATACCATAAAAAATGTCAAAATCAATACTTCTCATTCAGATTTCGGGACTGCATTTCTAGGAAATGATAAAGTCGTTTTTGCCGCACCAAGAGATGGATTCACATTGAATAGAGAAGAATACAAGGGGCAACCTTTTTTAGATCTTCATGTTGCTGAGGTTTCTGAAGACGGCAAACTCATTAAAAAGCAAAAGCTTCCTGGAGATGTTAACACCAAATACCATGAGGGTATGGTTACCTTTTCAAAGGATATGAAAACGGTTTATTTTAGTGCTAACGGTAAAATTAAAAGGACCAAAAGGAAGAAGGACAAGGATAGTGAAGTGAAAACCAAAGGAACAGCTAATATTCATTTGTTTAAGGCAATTATAGATGAAAATGGCGACTGGGGTAATTTAGAAATGCTACCCTTTAATGATGACAGTTATTCAACAGGTCATCCTGTTTTAAACAGAGATGATACCAAACTATATTTTGTTTCTGACAGCCCTGAATCTTTGGGACAAACTGATATTTTTGTGGTTGATTTATATGAAGATGGAACTTATGGTCAACCTGTTAATTTAGGACCTAAGATCAATACAATTGGAAGAGAAATGTTTCCCTTTATCGGAAAAGACAATGTTTTATATTATGCTTCAGATGGACTTTCAGGATTTGGAGAATTGGATATTTTTGCCAGTAAAATATTTGACAATACAGTTTCGGATCCTATAAATTTGGAAGAACCGGTTAACAGTATTAGTGACGATTTCGCTTATATTATTGATGACCACAAACACAAAGGTTATTTTTCTTCAAACAGAGAAGGAGGGAAAGGCGATGATGATATCTATTCATTTACTGCTTCTCCTCCCATATACATCGAATGTCAGCAAGAAATAACTGGTGTAGTAAAGAATATCGATACCCAAGAATTAATTTCGAATGTGACGATTATACTGTTTGATGAAGACGGAGAAAAATTACAATCTTTTATGTCTAATGAAGATGGAGCGTCTTTCAGTTTTATGCAATCTTGCGATACCAATTATAAAATTCAAGGTTTTTTGGAGGGGTATTTAGTAGGGGAAATGGATATTCAAACTGTAAATGATTTAAATGCGGAGCCGGTAGAGATCGTATTAAACATGAGGGTTGATCCAAACCTTGATCCTAATATTATAGCTGAAGCAACAGAAGTTAATAAGGTTGATAGCCAGGAAATGGATGAAGAGCAAATTAGCGATTCTCAGATTGCAAGTGAAGGGAATGCTGTCATTTCTGAAGAGAATGTAACTTCAGTGACGGCTGTTGTAGCTTCAGAATCTGTTGGAGATCAGGAGCAAAATAATACAATTACTCAAGGTGAACAAGTTACTTCAGGTTCAATAGCATCTGCGGAAGTTGGGGAAAAGGATTCAACGATCTCAACAAATTCAACGGTTGAAGTTCCTTCTACTACGGCTAAAAATTCTTCTCCTGTAGTTATTGCAGCAGCAGCTTTGGTTCCTGATAATGATAAAAATGCATCGTCTGAAAAAGAGGCTATAA
>CAYMKR010000016.1:12604-18839 GCA_964390865.1 uncultured Flavobacteriaceae bacterium
AATGATAAAAATGCATCGTCTGAAAAAGAGGCTATAATTTCTGATTCAGCAGAAGTCTCAGAAGTAACGAATTCTGAGGAAAGTTTTGAAAAGGAGTCAATTGCATCTAGTGGCAATGATGTTAATTCTTCTGCAGTTATTGCAGCGGCAGCTTTGGTTCCTGATAATGATAAAAATGCATCGTCTGAAAAAGAGGCTATAATTTCTGATTCAGCAGAAGCCTCAGAAGTAACGGATTCTGAGGAAAATTTTGAAAAGGAATCAATTGCATCTAGTAGCAATGATGTTAATTCTCAATTAGAAATTGCCGAGACTGAGGTTCAAGAAAGTGAAATTACAGAAGCAACAGGAGCAATCCCTATGACAGTTTCTAGTTCTGAGGAGTCAATCAATGAGGTTGTTTCGGAAAAAGAAGATAATTCAAAAGATACCCAATTAACAAACGTTGAGATAGAAGATAAGAGTGTTAATAACAGTTTAGATCAAGAAAGTCTTACTGTAGAATCAGCTCAAATAAATAGACAGACTGTATCATCTAATGAAGGTTTTGAACAAACAGAACAGTTATCATCATCTAAAAATATTGGAGATCAAAGTAGTGTCGAAAAAGAGGCTGAGGTGGGAGTCGTATCAAATACCAAAAACGTCGCAGGATCTGATTTGGCAATTAACTATGAACAAAGTAAAGTTGACTTAGATGGATTAAAGATCAATACAATTTATTTCGACTTCGACAAACATAAAATTAGATATGACGCTAAAATAGAATTAGATAAGTTGATAAATGTGATGAAGGAATATCCTGAGATGAAGATTGAAGTGAATGCACATACTGATTTAAGAGGAAAGAAAAAATATAATGATGGATTGTCTAATAAAAGGGCAGACGCTACGACAAGTTATTTAGTTGAAAATGGTGTTGATTCAAAAAGAATTTCATCTTATTGGTTTGGTGAATTACGTCCAGCAGAAAAATGTACTAAGGAATCGCCTTGTTCTGGTTTTCAGCACCAGCTGAATAGGAGATCAGAATTTGCTATCATTGATAAATCATCTGATCAGATTATAGTTAAATCTGTAAACAGGAAAAACACTTTGAATCAGCAAGAAAAAAGCTATACCTCAAATTCAGGCCTTTTTATGAACTATAATTTTTATAAGGATAAAGAGGTTTATACAGTACAGATTGGTGCGTTTAAAGGAAAGGTTCAAACAAATAAGTACAGTAAACTGACTAACTTATTTAACCATAAATATGATGACGGGTTAAACAGGTATTATTCTGGTATTTTCGAAACTTCTTCTGAGGCAAGAAATCATATGAGATTAATGAGGAAAAATGGATATGCGGGTGCTTTTGTAGTTGGTTTAAAAGGTGAAAATAGATTTTAAGCAATCTCATTGTTCATTGCATCAATAGGCTTGTTCTCATATTTTTTTAAGACTTAGAATTTCAACTCAAGTTTGTAATGTATATTTGCGGGATGAATCAAAAAAAGTCCCAAAGGCTGTCTTTAAGTGTTTATTTTTTTCTGCTTGGATTTGGCTTTGCCAGTTGGGCTTCCAGAATCCCATCGATCAAGTCAAATTTTGATTTTAATGAAGCAGAATTAGGCAACCTTTTACTTGTTATGCCAATAAGTTCACTAATTGGATTACCCATTTCAGGCTGGTTGGTTTCAAAGTACAATAGCCGGGTTCCATTAATTGTTTCTTATGTTTTTTTTGTATTTTCTATATTTGTCATAGGAAATGCAACAAGTCTCATTGATTTGGTGATAGGTGTGGCCTTATTTGCCTTTTGCACACGAATAGCAAATATCTCGGTAAATACGATGGCGCTTGCTTTGCAGAAGACACAAGAAAGAAAGATTATTGGCTCTTTTCACGGGCTTTGGAGTCTAGGAGGGTTAGGAGGTGCACTTTTTTCTACACTTATGGTACATGCTCATGTGCACATGATAGATCATTTTTTATATGTCTGTTTGTTTAGTTTGGTAGGGGGCTTAGTGGTATTTCCATTTCTAATGACGGATGATAAATCTACAGCCGGTAATAAATTAATTTTAGGAAAACCAGACAAGTATATCCTGTATCTTGGTCTTATGGTGTTTTTTGGAGCACTATGTGAAGGTGGGATGTTTGATTGGAGTGGTGTGTATTTTAAAGAAGTAGTTGGAGAAGAAGTTTTTACACTTGGCTATCTCATCTTTATGACTTTTATGACTATTTCAAGGTTTTTTTCGGATAGATTGGTGGAACAAATTGGAATGCAAACAACCTATTGGTTAGGTGCGGGAATAGTGACTCTGGGAATGTCTTTGGTTATTATTTACCCAACCTATTGGCCTGTTTTGATTGGTTTCTCGTTGGTAGGTATTGGAGTGTCATCAGTAATTCCAATGACCTTTTCTCTCGCTGGAAATTCAAAAAAGTATTCACCTGGAATGGCGATATCAATCATATCGACTTATGGGATCATTGGTATGTTGATAGGGCCACCTTTAGTAGGGTATCTAGCCCATTTGGTAGGTTTGAAATATGCTTTTATTCTTTTTATAGTTTGCGGATTGATGCTAATCCCTTTGTCACAATTGTTCTTTCGGCTTAAGAATGAATAATTTATAGAATTAAGACCTAAAATTCTTGACAATAAACTATGCTACTGTATTCATAATCACATACTAATTTTTATATCTTTAGACTTAGAAGAAAATAATTATGAATAGAAGAGAACTACTAAGAAAATCAGTAATTGCTTCCTTAGGTTTATCCTTGTCACCGGCTTTGCTAATGTCACTTGAAAGTTGCTCCAGGAAAAGACCCACTGCGGATGTTCCGGTCTACTTAGAACAAGAGGAATTTGATAGTATTTGGCAGATAGCGGAACTGGTCTTGCCCAAGACAGATTCGCCAGGAGCGGATGATGCAAAAGTCACCCCTTTTATAGATCAATTATTTGGTAAATTCTTTGAAGAAGATGTAAAAGCTACCTACTTGAATGGTTTAACAACTTTTTTGAAGAATTGCAAAAACCAAAAAGGAAAATCATTTCTAAACCTACCTAGAGAAGAACAAACTGATTATCTAGAGTTTGTGGACCAAGATGAAGACAAAACTTCTTTTTTTAGATCCTTTAAAACTATAATATTATGGGCTTATTTCACCTCGGAACCTGGAATGAAAAGTATGAATTATTTACCCGTACCTGGTAGATTTAATGGTTGTATTGAAATCGATGAAAACGAAAAAAACTTGGTAGGAAACCGATAATATAAGGCTTGAAATGAAAGAAAACGAATTTGATGTTATTGTAATTGGTTCAGGGATGTCTGGAGGTTGGGCTGCAAAAGAATTTACAGAAAAAGGAATGCAAACTTTGGTTTTAGAAAGGGGCCGAATGATAGAACATATAAAGGATTATCCGAATACAAATATGGCGCCTTGGGAATTCTCGTTTAGAAAAAAACTAACTAAAGAGACAAGGGAGGAATTCCCTATTCAAAAAAACGTCTATGCATTTAACGAGGCAACCAAGGATTTTTGGGCTAGTGATAAAAAGCATCCCTATAGGCATCCGAAAGACAAACCTTTTAGATGGTTAAAAGGATTTCAAACAGGAGGGAAAAGTTTGTTATGGTATAGGCAATCATATAGATTGAGCGAAATTGATTTTGAAGCGCATCATCAGGATGGTTATGGTATTGATTGGCCGGTCAGATATATTGATATTGCTCCATGGTATGACTATGTTGAAGAATATATTGGTATTAGTGGTAATAAAGAAGGATTAAAACAATTACCAGATGGCAAGTTTTTACCTCCTATGGAGATGAATTGTGTGGAAGAAGATTTGAAGGAATCTTTAAAGGAGAATTTTGATGGGAGAGTCATGACTATTGGCAGAACTGCACATCTGACGGTAAGACACAATGAACGAGGGCCTTGTCAGTATAGGAATATGTGTGAAACAGGCTGCCCGTTTAATGGCTATTTTAATAGTGTAAGCGTCACGCTTCCAGACGCACAGGCAACAGGCAATATGACCTTTAAACCAAATTCAGTTGTCCATTCCATTATATACGATGAGGAGAAAGGAAAAGCTTCAGGGGTAAGGGTTATTAATGCTGAAACAAAAGAAGTAACAGAATATTTTGCAAGAGTAATTTTTCTTTGCGCCTCAACTTTACCCAGTACACAAATCATGTTGAACAGCACTTCAGAAAGCTTTCCAAATGGAATCGCAAATTCAAGTGGAATGCTAGGGCATCACCTTATGGATCATTTTATGATAGGGTTTGGAGCTAGTGTTGAAGGGTTTGAAGATGGGTATTACAATGGACACCGACCCAATGGTATATATATACCACGTTACCAAAATATAAACGGTCAAGAAGAAGAGTACGCCAGAGGTTTTGGCTTCCAGGGTGGTGCGAGTAGGCAAGATTGGAAAAGGGGTAATAATAAAAAAGGTTTTGGGGGTGAGTTTAAAGATTCATTGGCAAAACCTGGTCCTTGGCATATATCTTTGGGGGGTTATGGAGAATGTCTACCTTATTTTGACAATATGGTTGAACTTCATCCTGAAATAAAAGATGAATGGGGAATGCCAATATTAAATATCAGTTGTGAACTAAAGGAAAATGAGCATAAAATCCAGGAAGCTATGTTAACGCATGGAAAAGAAATGTTAGAAAAAGCTGGGTATAAAAACGTTTACAGCCGACCAAAGGATGAATGGATTTTTGGGGATGGAATACATGAAATGGGAACAGCCCGTATGGGAAAAGATCCTAAAACATCTGTGCTTAATAAATGGAATGCCTGTCATGATGTTCCAAATTTATTTGTTACGGATGGTTCTTTTATGACATCAGCAGGCTGTCAGAATCCTTCTCTTACTTATATGGCATTTACGGCAAGAGCCGCCAATTATGCAGTTGAGCAAATGAAGAAAGGCAATTTGTAAAATAGAATTGGACTCCTAATTTTTGTTTATATTTAGTAACCTAAATCTATGATGTCACAATTATGAAAAATAAAACAAATAATGCAAGACGAAATTTTATCAAAAAATCTACATTATTGACTGCAGGAGTTGGTATGATTCCCATGTTGAATTATGCTAATGACCCGATTGTAATTCCTCCTGATAATATGTATTTGATTGGCCCAAGAGAAGGGTTTTCGCCACAAGTCGGAACCTTATTATCAACCATGACCATGATGCGCGCTTGGTTGATAGATTCAGTTAAAGATTTAAGCATAGAGGAACTGGATTTTCAATTAGATGAAAAATCGAATTCTATAGGAGCGATGCTCTTGCATCTTGCAGCAACTGAAAAATATTATCAATTGAATACTTTTGCTGAGATGGAATGGGGAACCTGGAGCGATGAAATAAAAAATGAATGGGATGTTCCCATGGGATTAGGTGACAAGGGAAGGGAAATCATTAAAGGAAACAGTATCGATTTTTATCTTAAAAAACTAGAGCAAGTAAGGGCCGAAACTGAAAAGGAATTCGCTAAGCGAGACGATGAATGGATCATGAAATCAGAACCATTTTTTGATGATCAGTCAACTAATAATTACTGTAAGTGGTTTCATGTTTGTGAACATGAATCTAACCACAGGGGTCAAATTAAATTCTTGACAAAACGATTTCCAAAAAGCTAGCTTTTATAGTAAAGGTTATCCTTTGTGGTAATAAATTTCACGGCACCTTTTAATAATTCAATACTGAGCCGGTCGTATTTTTGAATTACTTCTCCATCAAGTTGTAATAATCTTGGTTCTTCAAAAATTATTTCGGCCTTATCTGTTTGAATTACGAAGCTCCTTTGAGAGTCATGAAATTTTTCATTTAGAACAGTAAGTCCGGCAGCAAGAAGCGAAACTGTATCAACTTTTTTAATAAGAACAATTTCAAATTGCCCATCCATTGGGTTACCAATAACATTTAAAGGGACACCAGTTCCATATTTTCTGGCATTACATATAGCGCACATTAAAACCTCCCTTTCTATCTTTTCGCCATTGGCATTTACAACAACCCTGAATGGTTTTAATCGGGTCATTTCTTCGATAAAATACTTAGCATAGGTTGCCATACCCCTGTTTTTATCTTTTTCATATGAATCCACTATACTAGCGTTGATTCCAACATCTCCAATATGCAGTGTATGATGTTTATCGTTAATTACAAGCATGTCCAGACCACCCACAATCTCCG
>CAYMKR010000017.1:0-18495 GCA_964390865.1 uncultured Flavobacteriaceae bacterium
TTCCCCGTTCTCCGATATACTCATATTTGGCCTGTTCCAAAATTGCATAACTAACTGGTAATCGAGCTACACGAACCTTCTCAAGCAGTTCAGCAGAATCTTTCGCCAGTAATTCAGCCTCATCAAACAAGGCCTCATAGCGGTCTAACAACTCTGGGCTAAGGTAACTTGTTGAAGCCTCGATCGGGCTTCCAAAAATTCGCAATGGCTCACCGGAACTTTTTAATGCAGTTGTCATATCATCAATATAATGGCGGATCGGTTGCCATGCTTCTCCATAATATCCCTGCAGAAAATCATTCATCAGTGCATCCACATCCTGATCAGGATCCCACATTAGTTTTGAGATCATGTAAGCACGAAGTTCGGCGAATTCCCCACCTACTTCCCTGTTTCCCTGTTCAAACATGGCGGTCACACCATGCCTGACAAAGAACTGAAGATTTGGCTGCAGTACGTGTAAATTCGGAAAAGGACTGATTAGGTTTGGGAATTGAATGACATAGTCCCAAACAATAATATCATTTGATATTTTACCCCATTCTTCTACATCATGCCTAAAGGCCACACTCGATGTGTCCTGATCGATAGGTTCACCCCTGGGCACTTCAATGCTACATAACATAATATTCACGTTTTCATTGGGACGTAGGGTCTTAGGTGCCTTGCGGCCATATTCATAGGCAAGTGTTGAAATAATCTTATCAGGGAATTGTTCCGCCACTTTGTTGGTAAATTGAATAATCGTACCGGAAGGTGAGCCTTCTCTTTCATCAACAGCATGGCATTTTTCGCATTGGCAATAATCGTGATTGTCATTTTGGCTCACGGACCAGTATTTGGCTTCCGGATTCCTGGCTATCTCTTTCCTTAGGTTTTGAATGGTAATCTCAAGGACCTCAGAATTTGTCAGGCAAAGTTGTGTTGGAATGCGTTTACCATCAATTTCAGAATAATATTCCGGATGTTCTTGAAAATATGTTTCCGGAGGCACCAGCATGTTAAAGGTATGCACCCATAATCCCCAATCCGGCCTTCCTCCATTTTCATCGTGGCTGAGTTTGTGCCAATCCACATACTCTGCATCCCATGAAACCTTGTAGTTCATGGTCCGGTATTCAATTGCAGGAACCTGGAGATCATTGATCTCACCCAGTTCAATTCGTTTTTGTTCAGGAATGATTTTTACTTTCGGGCTGTACATCCGGCACCCGAGGTATTTTTCGAGGAATGTGTAAACACCATAAAGCGTTCCCTTTTTATTCCCCCCTGCAATAACGAGCCGTTTATTATCCGTCTTAATCAGAAAGCCATCCTGCTTCAGGTCATTAAGATTGATACCAATACTCAACTCATCAAGACGTTCATTTTGACCAAGAACAATTTCAAAATCGCTTTTTGATTTATCAGCCTGGATAATTGGAAGGGCAGTCCCTGAAATTTGAAGTAAATAATCCTGCAGGACTTTTGATGCTTTCAACTCATGGCGTGTCGGAGCTGAAGGTATAACAATCCTGTATGATGATGGTTGGTCGTCTTGCGTGATAACAATATTCGAAGACAAGGTAATGTCTTCTTTCTTCTTACTCTTTTTCTTCTTCTTTTGAGCAGAAAGGGTTGTCACCGGTGCACAAAAGCCAACAAGTAACAATAATATGATCAGTCGTAAAATCTTAGATGATTGACAAGTGGTGGTTTCCATAATAATTCAGTTTTAGAGTATGTTTAACAGTCATTCACCAATTTCCCTATAAAATATAATCATTGGTTTTTCTTTGTCTTGATAAAGGCTAACGGTCTTAATAAACGCCTGTTTTAATGGCGTTTATTAATTGTTATGCAGATTATTCATTCTTGTTATCAGCATAAGCAGGTCTGATCCCCCAACTAATTTTGTTTTGTTTACTAACAACGATCCACCAAAAAAAGAAAAGGGTTGTGGTAATAATTGTAACTGTTATTGACCATTCCGGTAATATCCCCGTTAAGTCAATCAGCATTCCGTCACTTGGAAAAATGCCAAAGCCAAGCAAAGCCGGTAATCTGAACCAATAATAGCAGGAAACCGCTGCAGCAGAAAATATTGCGATCAAAACTCTCTCCTTTACAAATCTTTTCAATATCAAGAATAAAGCACTTGTTATAACAAGACCTAAACAGGGTGTCTGGTAAATAGAAACAAGTTGTTCGATGCCTGTTATGCCTGGATAATCAGGAACCTGGAACCATCCCCAAATGAATCCCGGAAACGCACCTACCATTAGGAATCCGGCTATCCGATGGTAGTTTGTCTTTTTAGATGACATAGGATTAATGCCTGGTGTTGAATCAGGGCAAGGTGTTACACAGCGATGACATTTGTCACAATGGGCATTGGGCAATGAAAGTCGGTTATTTAAACCATATAATTTTTCTACTGGGTGAACCGGGCATAAACCTGAACACCAAGCACTTTTCCATTCAAAAAATAAGCCGGTAACAGCTGCAATTAATCCTAAAGAAATGATCAATATCGCTGTAGCCAATCCATTCATATCGAATATAGCATGTCGCAAAGGCACAATAATAAATAAAGCTATTACCGCAATCAGGTTTAACTTACCCGATTGGGCAATAGTTATTTTCTTTCTTTTTGAGAAACCCATATGTCTTGGGAATAATGCAATTGACGCCATTGGGCAAATGTTCCGCCACACACCTACTGCAACAACCAACAGGAGTGGAGCAACAGGAATAAGCACATTCCAAAATAAGTGAATACCAATAGTTGGGTAAAAAATCAAATTAAAAAGAATGAAAACGCCCACAAGCCAAATTGTAGTTTGGACTATCCTCCAGGTTAGAATAGAGCGTGCAGATAACTGATTTCCCGATATTATGTTGTTCTTAGTCATTAATCTACTTTTTATTCTGCACAACTATTGTGTAAAGTTAATATAGTGTTTATCTTCTTATATACCCTATTCTCTGTATCCTTTGCTATTACAGTCTTTTGACCCAGAAATTGTATCAAATGGTCACTTTATTTTTGAAAATAATTTTTATGAGTATTTAAACCAACCCTGTAAACCCTAAAAAAGCAAGTGATAAAAGGCCTGCAACTAATAAGTTAATTGGAACTCCTTTCATTCCTTTTGGAATATCCGCTAATTCTAACTGCTCACGGATACTTGCGAAAACAATCAGTGCAAGCGCAAAACCTATCGCATTTGCGATGGCGAAGAATACTGCTTTTAATAGACTTCCACTTTCTAATCCTAATGCCAAAATAGCGACTCCTAATACAGCGCAATTTGTTGTAATTAAAGGTAGAAAGACACCTAAGGCTTGGTAAAGCGGCGGGCTAACTTTTTTTAAAATAATCTCAACCATTTGAACTAAGGCTGCGATGACTAAAATAAAAGTAATCGTGCGTAAATAATCCAATCCGGTTGGCACCAATACAAATTGATACAATAGATAAGTTACGAGTGTTGCAATGGTCATAACAAACAAAACAGCTCCAGACATTCCAACGGAAGTAGAAACTTTATTAGAAACTCCTAAAAAAGGGCATATACCCAGAAATTGAGAAAGCACAATATTGTTAACAAAAACTGCTGCTATAAGTATTAAAATATATTCCATCTTTTAATTTTCTTTGGTTGATATTTTATTAAACATAACACTCAGGTATGCCAAAGCTATAAATGCTCCAGGTGGTAAAATAAAAAGGATCATAGTACTTGCATCTTCTGACACCATTTTAAAATCAAATATGCTACCGCTTCCAAGAATTTCTCTAACTCCCCCTAACAGGGTTAAAGCTATTGTAAATCCAATTCCCATGCCTAAAGCATCGACAGTAGATGAGATTAAATTATTTTTTGATGCATAGGCCTCTGCCCTTCCTAAGATTAAACAATTCACAACAATCAAGGGGATAAAAATTCCCAATTGCTCATATAAAAATGGAATAAATGCTTCTAAAACCATTTCAACAATCGTAACAAATGAGGCTATAATCACAATAAAAGCAGGAATTCTTACTTTACTCGGTATTTGAGATTTTATTAAAGAGACTACAATATTTGACATTAAAAGAACAAAAAGTGTAGCTATTCCCATGCCTAAGCCATTAAATGCTGATGAGGTTACCCCTAAAGTTGGGCACATGCCTAAAAGCATGACAAAGACAGGGTTATCCTTGATAATTCCTTTCAGAAAATTTTCTTTTTGACTAATTTCTACTGCCATCTTGCTTAATTTTTTTAAGGGGTCTGATATTCTACAAATACGTCATAAGCCATTTGTGTGGCTTCACTAAAAGCTCTCGTGCTTATCGTTGCTCCTGTTAAAGCATCAACATCCCCCTGGTCTTTTATCACTTTTAAGTTAAAAGTTGAAGGATGTTTCCCTCTAAATTGCTTGATGAACTTTTCATCTTTCATCTTGGTTCCTAAACCAGGAGTCTCCTTCTGTTCTAAAACGGCTATGTTTTTAATACTACCATCTGAGTTAAAACCAACCATGATTTTCACCAAACCACTAAAACCTTTTTCGGAAGAACCAACGATAGCCGTTCCTGTTTGATTTTCATTTAAAAATGCGGCATAGATTTCGACACTATCTTTGGCTAAGTCAGATTTAATCAGTTTTACATCTTCAACAGGATTGTTATTGAATTCTGGTAAAACATTTTTTAAAGCACTTATTTTACGCTCTAATTTTGCCTTAGCTTTTGGTCCTTTGGTAATGTCATTTATAAAGCCAAGAGATACACCCGCAACAAGCGTAATTGCAAAAAGCGTCATTGTCATATTTAGAAATGTGGATTCTTTTTTCGTCATAATTACACGATTTTTGCTTTGATATTACTACCAAAACGTCTTGGTTTGAAATATGTATTTATTAGAGGTACAAATGCATTCATAATTAATATGGCAAACGAAATACCCTCCGGATATGCTCCATAGAGTCTGATCACAACCGTAATTACAGCTATTCCAATAGCAAAGATGACCATGCCTTTTTTTGTCATGGGGCTCGTAACTAAATCCGTAGCCATATAAAATGCTCCTAGGATAGCACCACCTGATAGAACATGTATTAACGGATTGGCATAATGCTCAGGATCTACCAACCAAAATATTCCAGTGAATAATGCCATGGTTACAAGAATAGTAACTGGTATATGCCAGGTAATTACTTTTTTTATCAATAAATAAAGGCCTCCTAAAATAAGTGCTAAAGCGGACATTTCTCCAGCAGAGCCGCTTGTTATGCCCAGCAATAATTCAAGAATTGTTGGAATTTTTTCTGATAGGGTTGACATCGTTTCTCCATACATTAAACCTTCCTTAATTATTCCTAAGGTAGTTTCTCCTGTAACGGCATCAAACAAGCTAGTATTGTTTTCTACCGGAGTTGGCCATGAAGTCATTTGTACAGGAAATGAAACCAATAAAAATACCCGCCCAACCAATGCCGGGTTAAATATGTTAAATCCCAATCCTCCAAAAGACATTTTGGCTATTCCTATGGCCACTAAACTTCCGATAATAACCATCCATAGAGGTAATGAAGATGGTAAATTAAAGGCCAATAAAATCCCGGTTAGCAAAGCTGAACCATCACCTACTGTAATCGTGGTTTTTAATAAATACTTCTGAATCAGATATTCAAACGCAATGCAGGAAATCACGGCTACGGATGTCATGATCAAAGCACTTAAACCAAATAAATATAAAGACACTAAAAATGCCGGTATTAAAGCAATAAACACATCATACATCAACTTTTTTGATGTTCTGTCAGAGTGCACGTGCGGGGACGCGGATATTATGATTTTTTCGTCTATCATCTTAATTTTTAACTGTTTGTAGTTTCTTAACAATATTTTTACCAAATCTGATATAGTCTAATAAAGGTCGATGGGACGGGCATACGTAACTACACGAACCACATTCAATACAAGTCATTATATCTTCCTTTGCTGCTCGTTCATACAATCCTTTTTCAGATAAATTCATCAGTAAATGCGGCTCTAATCCCATAGGACATACGAAAACACAATTACTGCATCGAATACAGTTTTTAGATTCTTTTCTACTCGCTTCATCTTCAGAAATGATTAAAATACCAGAAGTCCCTTTGGTAACCGGAACATCTGTGTTTTTGATGGCTTTCCCCATCATGGGGCCTCCATTTACTATTTTTCGAGTTCCTTCTGGTAAGCCACCAACCTCTTCGACCAAATCTTTAATAGGTGTCCCAATTTTAACCCAGAAATTAGATGCGCCTTCTACTTTCTTACCGGTAATCGTTACAACACGTTCTATTAATGGCTGATTGAATTGAATTGCCTGATAGATAGCGAAAATGGTTCCAACGTTATGCACAATTACGCCAACATCCATCGGTAAGCCTCCTTTTGGCACTTCCCTTTTTAAAATAGACTTAATCAGTTGCTTCTCGCTGCCTTGCGGATATTTTACCTTTAAAGCTGCTACTTTAATTTGTGCATGAGCTGCAGAAGCCTTCTTAAGAACATCTATTGCATCCTTTTTATTATTTTCAATTCCAATTACCGCACTTTTAATATGCAAGGCGTGCATTAAAATCTGAATACCAACAATAATTTCTTCTGCTTTTTCAAGCATTAATCTGTGGTCAGCCGTTAAATAAGGCTCGCACTCAACTCCATTTATGATAAGGCAATCTACATGTCTGTCATTTTTAAGATCAAGTTTAACGTGCGATGGAAAAGTCGCCCCACCTAAACCGACAATACCTGAATCTGAAATATGCTGAAGAATATCCTTTTGATCCATTGATATTTCCTTTTTTAAGGGGAAATCTGGCGTGCTGAAATTAGATTCATTTTTTTGGTCTGTTCTAATAACAATACATTGTTTTTTATAGCCACTGCTGTCAACTATCATGTCGAGCTTAGTAACAGTCCCAGCAACTGGAGAATGAATGTTTGAAGAAACAAATCCACCAGATTTTGCGATAACCTGCCCAATTTCAACTTTATCTTTTCGACCAACTATAATTTCAGCTGGGATTCCAATATGCTGGGCGATAGGAACATATACAACCTTAGGGACAGGCATCATTTTTATAGACTTTGACGAGGTGATCTTATTTTCAGCTGGATGAATACCTCCTTTTGGAAATGTTTTAAGCATTTGTATTTGGTTTTTCAAATTCAACTTCGGCTTTTGTTTCAATTTTCACCTCAGAAACAATTTTTGCTGTAGTTTTTACAACTGGAGTTGATGCAGTCTTTTTTTCTTTAGGCTTTTTAACTTTTTTTGGTGGAAAATTTGTTTCTATGATAGAATGTGTTGGACAGACTTCAACACATTTTCGGCATAAGGTGCACAAAGCAGGATCGATATAAGCCAAATTACCAGTCATCACAACGGCATCTTTAGGGCAAACATCTTCACATTTTGAGCAGCCAATACAAGCCACATTACAGGCTTTTTTAGCAATGCCTCCTTTATCTTCGTTCAAACAGCCGACAAATATTTTAAGATCCCTTTTATTTCTAGGGCGCATTTCAATGATATCTCTAGGGCAAGCTTTAACACAAGCACCACATGAGGTGCATTTATCAGTAATAATTTCAGGCAATCCTGTTTCTTCATTCATGTACATGGCATCAAAATCGCATACATCAACGCAATCACCATCGCCTAAACAACCATACTGACAATCTGTTTCTCCTCCATAAACTAATGACGAAATTGCACAAGAACGAGGTCCTTGATAAATGGTGGTTTTTGGTCTTACATCACAACCTCCTTGGCAAAGTAATACTGCTACTGTAGGGTCTTTTTCCGCAACTTCCTTGCCTAATAGATTGGCAACCTGTTTCATGACATCATTTCCTCCAACAGGACAGAATAATTCTGAAATATCATCAGTATTCACTAATTTTTCTGCAAATGCTTTACATCCAGGAGAACCGCAACCACCGCAATTTGCCGCTGGAAGTATCTCGTCTACTTCACCAATTAAAGGGTTTTCATATACATAGAACTTTTTAGAAACAACATATAATATTATAGCAGCCACAATACCAACGGAGACAAGAAGTATGGCGCTATATAAGATTGATGATATCATTTTAAATCGTTTTTAGGATGGTAACTTTAAATTTCTTTTTGAAGAAAGAATTCAAAAGATGTAAAAAAATGTAGTAAGGGAACAGTATTGTAAGTGCAAACAGGCCTGCTTCCAATTCTGAAAAGAAAACCGATGTAATAAACAATGTACTTATCAATAATATAAAGGGAAATATATAGGCCCAGAATACTGCCTTTAACCCAAGTTCTTGCTTCATTTCAACATCCACTCCCTCATTTAATTGAAAAGTATGACTGGTATCAGGTGCGATTAAGTTGGTATTATCTATTTCAATTTCTTTGGCATTTGATTCTGAGACACCGCATGCAGCCTTCGCTTTGCACGATTCACAATTTATATTTGCCTCTAAAGAAACTGTAATTGTAGATTTTGTGATTTTTGATATTGTCCCAGCGTGCTTCATAAAATACTGAAAACCCGATGTTAACATTACTCGATTTATACTATTGTATCAAGCTAATTCAGGTTCTGATTACAAAATTAGCATTTAGAGAAGTTTTAGAATATGACCATTGTCAGCGTTGCAACTTATTTTTCTAAAATTGTTCCTAAGCATTTAACCATAGCGTTCTTATGGCACTAAGATCATTTTTCATCGCATTAAAGACTTGTGCTTTGTCAATGCTTATTGAATATGAGCCGTTTTCAGCTCCTCCTAGAGGATATTCTAGATGAAGTGAAACGGGCGGTTTTAAACCATAAAACTTAAGTAGTTTAAAATATTTGGTGAAATCTACCATTCCCTGACCAATAGGCACATTAATGGGTTTCCATTCACCATTAACCTTTCCCCATTTAAAATCCTTTAAGACGATAACCTTAATACGCTTATGTAAAAGTCTTAGTCCATTTTCCCAAGAATAACCACCTTCGGCCACCGCGTGGCGGATATCATATTGAACACCAAAAGAATCTGAATCAACTGTTTCAAGTAATTTTTCAATTTCCCAAAAAGAGCCTCCAACTTTAGTTCCGGCATGGTTTTGATAACAGCCAATGATATCATGTTCACTATTAAATTTGCCAAGTTCCTCAACCTTCTTTTGATAGATCTCTAAGGACTCAATCATCGTTTTATTTTCTAAGTATTTAAACCAATTTGTCCTGTAAAATTTCACTCCTAACTCTCCGGCTGTCTTGATAATGGCTTTATCCTCAGGATTCTGAACATCTTCAATAACAGTTGTAATTAACTTACAAGATGACCCAGAGCCTTCTATGTCATTTATGGCCTTTTTTAAACTAGAAGAAACCTCTTTAGGTAGCACATGTCCTTTGGGCCGAACGGTTAAGTCAATCCCATTAAATCCAAGTTCAGCTGCCACTTGACCGGCATCTTTTAAATCTAAAAACTGTAAATGCTTTGAGAAAATACTAATATCTAAGTCAACCTGATTTTGATTCATTAAAGTGGACTTAAATGGTGAGAACAATAATGGAAGTGAGCATGAGGCTATTGTTGCCTTTTTAACAAAGGTTCTTCTGGAATAAGACATTGATTATTGCTTTCAAATAATTAAAAACTTCGGGTTCAGTAGAAAAACGAACTGATCCCACTAAATAGTTAATCGTTATCTATAAAAATATAAACAATATTAAATATACCAATAATCATCGATACTTATTGGAGGTTTAAAGGTATTTTAGTTTTATATAATTGAAAATTAGTTTTAAAACTATATTTCTAAAATTTGAAAACCGTTTTTCCTATATTAATTCCTTTTTTCTTTTTTTACAATTACCAACCAATAATAGATAACAATGGAGTAAAAAATACCTCCAAAGCCCATGATTAATGCCATAGCTGGAGAAAATAGTAATACCAATACGGCTGTAAAATAATATAGTCCAACCCCTTGAATCCATTTTTTGAGTCGCCGCCTTTCCTCATCATCATTGGGCCATAATCGACTACCTCTAAAAAAGTCCTTATAAGCAGGGTGAACAAATTTTTCTATAATTATAGCTATCCATAAGATCATAGTAATGATCACCAGAATAGTACTTCCAACATCTATTAACAGAATTATATTCATAACAATAAAGGCGCGATTAACATGTGCACCCTTATATAAAACTTTAAATATCAGTATTTAGTATAGGTGAGGTTAAATAATTAAGCTTCTAATTGATTATAGTGTTTTGCTCCTATAACTCATAGTTTGATTCAATACTTTCCGGGTTCCCAATCCCAGCATTATTTTTTTTTGTTTCTAGTTCTGTAGCAAATTCAGGCGGAAGTTCAATCAAACCTTTTTCTTGATAAACACGAAGCATATTATTTCTGAAATGAAAGATATTGATATTATCATTGTCAAGATCAATGAAAAAGTCATATGCACTGCTTGGGCAAGAATGTTCTTTGCAACCGCTCATTTGGACAATATTATTGACAATCACTATTGCTGTTTCAGTGTTGTAATTTTGAAGCAAAGCCTCATAATTAAACCTTTCCAATTTTTGCAGTCTTTGTGACAATACACCAGTTTTGAGCAAGTTTTCTTGACCAGCATATTTCTCTGTATAGTCTTTCAAATATGCCAATGGGAGTAATGGCAATTCCGTTTCTGATTTTTCATCCAACAGAAGTTCAGGTTCAATTGGCAGGGGATTATCCATAGGAGAATCAATATGATCATTTGATTTATTGGTTTGCTTACAGGAAAATATTGTCAATAGCAGCAAGGCATAAAAAATAATTCTTTTCATAGACAAAGATTTTTAAATTCTGTTTTTCTATTATTCTTCATTCAGCTGTTTTTTATAAACTTCAAGATTCGCCTTGACTTCATCATCAAGATCCGGCTCCCGAATATCTGTATATGTTTTCAAGGTATCATATAGAATTTTGGCAACCAAATAGCGAGCCGTTGGTTTGTCATCAGCAGGTATTGTATACCAAGGTGAATTAGGTTTTGAAGTTTTATTAATTGCCTCCTGATAGCAAGATTGGTATTGCTCCCAAAGTTTGCGCTCTTTCAAATCACCAGGAGAAAACTTCCAATGTTTTTCTTCCTTCTCTAAGCGTCTTAATAATCGATTTTTTTGCTCTTCCTTTGATAGATGTAAAAAGAATTTGAATATGATTGTCCCGTTTTTTGCGATATGATCTTCAAAGTTATTGATCTGATCAAATCGCTGTTCCCAAAAACTTTGTGTAATATCATCAACTGAATTTATTCCTGGAATATTTTCACCCATAATATAACCAGGGTGGACTCGTGTAACCAACACATTTTCATAATGTGTTCGATTAAAAATGGCAAATTTACCTCTGGCAGGTAAAGCAATATAATGTCTCCATAAGTAGTCATGCCCCAATTCAAGTGGCGTTGGTACTTTAAAACTATGAACAACTACCCCACGGGTATTAAAATCTTTAAAAACTTCTCTTATCATGCTATCTTTACCTGCAGTATCCATTCCTTGTATACAAATCAATACAGCATATTTTCCATGAGCATATAATGTATCCTGAAGTTTACCCAGTTTTTTACGAACTTTTCTTAGCTCCTTTTCTATAGCTTTATCTTCTAAGGATAAATTTAGGTCTGTTTGACGATCATTTAGATTAATGTGACTACTTACTTTAAAAGACGAAAAATCAATATTTTGCATAGTTTTTTTTGAAAATGTATATGAAATCTAAAGATAATTAAAATGGCTGTATAAATTCCATTGGCATGACTTTTGTAAAATAATTACATCAAAAATAAAGTTCGTTACATAGATAATTTCATTTAAATGAAAGTGATCTACCTACAGTGTTGATTTATAAAAGTATCGTGATAATTTTTAAAATATTCCTAAATAAATAAAAAATAGGTACTGACGCCTAAGTATTATAAGTAGAACTTCTAAATATTATATCAGGTGTTGGGGGCGGTTTTTGTTTGGTAAAAAGATTTAGATCGTCAAAGGTATAGCATTAAGATAATTGAATAGATCTGTTCAATAAGTAAAAAGTTTTTATTCTGGAATTCAAAAAAAATTTAAATTCATGGTTCAACCCAAGGATCTCTGAGGGGAAAAGAACCGAATCGAACCAATCATTTAAATTTTGGGTTAAAACGATATCTTATAACTTATATTGTAATTATATGAATCGCAGGACCTTATAAAAGGAAAAAATATTTGATATTTATTTATACTTTTAACGTCTGAATCTAAGAATTTAAAATTATCAAATGATTGACAAAACGATTGATGTTCTTATCATTGGCGCCGGATTAACCGGATTGACCTTGGCTTATTTTTTAAAAGAAAAAGGAATCAGTGTAAACATCCTTGAAGGTCGAGATCGAACAGGTGGCCGCATACTAACAATGGATGAGAATCAAACTCCTGTAGAAATGGGCGCAACATGGATAAGCAAACAGCATACGGAGCTTTTAGAATTATTGGCGCAATTAGGACTAGGAATCTTTGAACAGGAATTAGGTGAAACCGCAATTTACGAACCCATTTCAACCAGCCCGCATCAACTTGTAGCTCTACCACAGAATCAAGAACCCAGCTACAGAATCAAAGGAGGTAGTTATTTGTTAATCAAAAGTTTAGAGAAGCAACTTGACACAACTCAAATCCACTTAGGTTGTACTGTTGACCATATTCAGGAAAACGATGATCATTTAGTGCTAAACACGAATCTCGGAACATTCAAAGCATCTCATGTAGTTTCTACCCTTCCACCATTTTTATTTCAGAATACTATTCAAGTAAGCCCTTCTTTACCCCAAGAAGTAGAAGAAGTAGCTCAAAATACGCATACCTGGATGGGAGAATCAATCAAAATATCGCTTTCATATGTAAATGCCTTTTGGAAAGAAAATAATCTTAGTGGCACTATATTTAGCAACTCAGGCCCCATTCCTGAAATGTATGACCATTCAAACTTTGAAAATAACAAGTTTGCTTTGAAAGGATTTTTAAACGGTGCCTATTTCTCCATCAGCAAGGAGGAAAGGTTAGAAATGATCCTAAAGCAACTTGAAAAATATTACGGATCTAAAGTGAGAGATTATTTAAATTACCAAGAACTTATTTGGCAAAATGAGAAGCATACTTATGCGCCTTATGAGGGTCATTTATTTCCGCATCAAAACAATGGCCATAAAGTTTATAGAAATTCGTTTTTACAACAACGCCTTTTTATTGCTGGCACCGAAACTTCAAAAGCGTTTCCTGGATATATGGAAGGTGCCATTCGAAGTGCCAGGGAGATTTTCTCTAAAATTTGTTAGTTAGTCTAACTAGTTTTTTCTTTTCGGTTTGAGTTTGATGTGCCAAATGATGATTTCTTTTTTTGAACTAAACTTATTGAAATGGTTGTATTTCAACTTCAAACTTTGTTGTCACCTTAGAAGTCATGAACAAATCTTCTCCCAAGGCCTTATCTCCGGTATAAGGATAAGCCGTGATCGGTTCTATACAAAGCATATTAGTTACTTCAGTCCAAAGCATAAAATTGTCAAATCCTTTGGTCTTTAGCTTAATATGAAAGCCTTCTGTCTTGATGAGTGAAATTTCACTAACTCCCAACACTTTATAGGCAATTGAACCAACATCCAAAACATCCTGAAGTTTAATGTCTCGATGATTCGCTTTAATCAACTCAGTATTTTCTCCTGAAAGTTTAAATGCCGGATGATAGCCCAACATAAATGGCATCCCCTTTTCTCCATTTACTTCAAAGTCAATAATTAAGGCTTTATCGCTTAATTTAAAACTCTTTTTGAAGTCAAAGCTATAAGGCCATGACAATAGTTCTTCAGTAGATTTGCCTGGATATTTTGAGTTCTTTATTTTGGTGTTTTTCTGATAATATTTTTGAAAACTTACTGAGCTACCTGTATTTTCAAGCAGCTCATATTCTAATTCACGAAGCAAACCGTGTTGATCTTGGATAGCCTCTCCCCTTTCTGTGTTCACCTTAAAATCATTAGATTCAGTAGGTCCAATAATCGGAAACATTTCTGTGTCAGCATTTCTCCAACCCCGATCTCCTTTTTGATGGATTAATTCTTCCCCATAAAAGCTGTAACTAACAAGTTCCCCATCGTCAATAACCACAGTTGATTCTTTATCTGAGCTGGTTATTACAATTTGATTGATCATAGATCTGCATAATTTTAAGTATCACAAATATACCAAATCTTTCTAGGCCTTAACACTCTTCTAATTAAGCGCTGATCTTTGAGTTTTCAACTAAGAGCAGTCCTTCTAAGTATAAAGCAACACCATCTTCTTTGTTTGTTTTAGTCGTGACCTTGGCTACAGCCAAAACCTCAGGAATAGCATTGGCAACTGCAACACCTACACCAACGGCCTCAAGCATATCAATATCATTGTAATTATCTCCAAATGCTGTAACATCATCTAATGTCAAACTTGGATATTGAGAATCTATTAAACGCTGTAAAGCTGTTTTCTTACTAATAACTCTAGGAGAGATTTCTAAATAAGTGTCCTTTGAACGATAGGCAATTATCTCCCCACCATGTTTCATTTTGATATAAGACTCAAGTTGGTCAATCTCTTCAGGTTTTCCCATACACATAATTTTATGTGCTCCTTTATTTTCAATTTCCCATTTCGAAATAGTTGTATGAAAGTCCTGAATTTGAGGAATTACCTTGGTATTGTTACTTTCTCGATTTGCCCAATAATCCATAGTTGCCACATACCATTCGTCTCCGTGATATAAGCTTGTATGAATTTCAGTAGTGACGCAAAACTGAACCAGATCGGTTGTAATATTCAAATTGATCTCGTAGCTGTCTAATATTTTGTTCCCTTGAATAATAAGACCGCCATTATAACAAATCAATGGTGAACCCAAGATATCAAGTTCTTTTTGCAGGTGGTGCATGGCTTGCGGCATTCTTGATGAAATCAAAATAAATGGCATTGGGGCTAATTCTTTGATCACTGAAATAGTTTTCTCAGAAAGCTCCCTGTCTTTATTTAATAAGGTTCCGTCAATATCAGAACAGATCAATTGGGTTTGCATGTAAATGGGTTTATATGGCTTATAACAAAGGAAAGTCGTTAAAAATATAAGTCGCTTAATTTTTTTTGCAAAGATAACATATATCTATACATCTATTTCAAAAAAATACGGACCAACAAAACAAGGAATAATCTTACCGATTAATAATCATCCTTAAGTAATAATGCTGCTATAACAGGAAGATCCGCTTCTGCAAATGAGTAATTCTTCATTTCATTAGCTTCAACCCAAGCTATTTGGTCATGATCTGTTAAAGAATAGTCACCTTTGATGTGCTGCGATTCATAAGCCATTAATTTGACTCTTATTGACCCATAATCATGAATACAGGTCTTAATGTGATTCCCTGTTTTTGAAATTATTCCAAATTCCTCAAACAATTCTCTCTCCAATGCCTTTTCATGGGTTTCATTATCTTCAATTTTCCCTCCTGGGAATTCCCATTTCCCAGCGTGTACCTTGTGCTTAGCGCGCCTGGCAATAAGGTATTTATTATCTTTTTTGATGATAGCAGCTACAACATGAATCACTTCTGAAAATTTTATATAAGCAAAAGAACGAAAATTCTAATTGAAAGAATAACTGAAGCATCTGACAATTCACTTTAAAAAGAAAAATATATATTAGCTGCGCTTGAAGAGAACCCTATGACCCCATATTTTAGACATTGCCTATTATTTATTTCATTCTGTATTGCAAGTTGTTCAAATGATTTAAAGAAAAATGAAGTGTCTGTCCTAAATGGTAGTCACCCTGAAATTAATAATTATTACAACTTTGCGATAGATAAGACAAACAGTCTTGAAAAACGTCTTGACAACATAAATATGGCTTTATCATTGGCAAATAATGTGGGTCAGGATAGCCTTTTAATAAAAATACTCAATCAAAAAACCATTCTTCACTCAAATAAAAAGGAATATGATAGTGCTAAATTTTTCACGAGGAAATTTTTAACGCTTGCAAGACGAGATCATGATTCGATAGGCATAGGTACTGCTTATTATAAATTGGGGCTTTATCATGACAAAACATATATTAATGATTCTGCGTTTTTCTATTATAATGAGTCTAAGAAATTTTTTGAGTTACTTAAAGACAGTCTTAGTGTAGGTAAAAGATTGAGAAATATGGCGATCTTATCTTCTAATTCTTCAAGTTATAACCAAAGCGATGAACTGGCCATTGAAGGTGTTAAATTTTTAATGAACACAAATGATCAAATTTCAAAAGCCAGCTTAATAAACTGTTTGGCCATAAATGCAAAAAAACAGCATGACTTCAAGGAGTCACTTTACTGGTATCAGCAAGCCATAGAAATAACTGACGATTCCAAACATAAATTGATATATCTAAGTAATGTGGCCAATGTATATAGAATTCTAGGTGAATATGACAAGGCAATAGATCTTTATCAGCGATTACTTGAAGACCCCGTAATATTGAATGATAGTAGAAATTACCCACGGATATTAGATAATCTCACGTATGCAAGATGGCAGCAATCCCAAGACTTTTCTCTTCATAAAGACTTTGACAAAGCTCTTGAATTAAGAGAAAATGAAAATAATATTTCCGGCCAAATTACAAGTCACAGCCATTTGGCAGAATTATATGTAAATACGGACCTGGTAAAGGCACGAAAACATGCCCATAAAATGTATGATTTGTCGACTAAAATAGACAATATTGATGATCGACTTGAAGCACTGCAATTGCTAATGTCATCTAATGAAGATGCCCCAAAGACATATAATTCTTATGCCAAACAATTCATTTTTCTTGAAGACAGTATTCATCAAGTGAGAAGTCAATTGGCAAATAAATATGCAAAAATCAGATTTGATGCTAGTCAAAATAGGATTGAAAATGAAACGCTAAGAATTAAAAGTGTGGAAGAACAACTTGCTCTTGAAAAATCAAAGCGCATGAATAGCCTATATATAGCGCTTGGTGTTATATCTATATTTGTTTTTACATTTATTTTGTTGCTCTTGCGTGAGAGATATCAGAAAGAAAAACTAGAAGAAGTGGTACTCACTGAATCAAGAATATCTAAAAAAGTGCATGACGAAGTAGCCAATGATCTATACCAAGCCATGACCAAGCTAGAAAAACAACCTCTTGAAAATGATAGTTTACTCAATGATTTAGAACAAATCTACTCCAAAACACGCGATATATCAAGAGAAAATAGCGCCCTAGATCTTGACCAAGATTTTGGAGAATTGCTAAGTGATTTATTAATGAGCTACAAAAGCAACGATATCAATATCATTACAAAGGGCCTTAAACAAGTGTCCTGGAACAAAACCAATGCCTTGAAAAAAACTGCTATTTTCAGAGTCATACAAGAACTTATGACCAACATGAAAAAACATAGCATGGCACAAATTGTAATTATTACATTCGACGAAACAAAGCAAAAAGTGATGATTAAATACAGTGATGATGGCATTGGTTGTATAGTAAAAAAGAACAATGGTCTTCTTAATGCGGAAAACCGTATTTCTAGCCTGAGAGGAAAGTTTACCTTGCAATCAGAAAGGAATAAAGGATTTAAAGCAACTATAATCATATAATCATGTTTAATAAAGTATTGGTAGCAGAAGACATGGATGACATCAACAAAGGTGTTGTAAATACCATTAAAGAATTAGGTGTCTCTGAAATCCATCAAGTGCAATATTGTGATGATGCCCTTCTTAAAATAAAAAAGGCTGCCCTAGATGAGCAACCTTTTGAGTTAATAATTACTGACCTTTCTTTTGATCTGGATCATAGGGCTCAAAAAATTACTTCAGGTGATGCTCTGGCTGAAGTAATAAAAAAGGAATACCCCGATTTAAAAATCATTATGTACTCAGTTGAAGATCGCCCGCAAAAAGTAAGATACATGATTCAAAAATTGGGTATCAATGCATATGTATGCAAAGGACGTCGTGGTTTAAAGGATCTTGTAAAATCCATAGAACAGGTTTTTATGGATAAGGTATATCTTTCGGATCATATCAGTCATGCCTTAAGCCCTAAACAAGATTTTGAAATTGAAGAATTTGATCTTCTTTTATTAGAAAATCTTTCTCTGGGAAAATCACAGGATGAGATCAGTACAGAATTTAAAAAAAACAATATCATCCCTTCAAGTTTGAGTTCTATCGAAAAAAGGCTCAATAAATTAAAAATAGAATTTAAAGCCAACAATGCTATCCACTTGGTAGCCAAAGTCAAAGATTTAGGACTTATTTAATTACAACTCGCATCATTATATATATCCTTAGTTAAGCCATACTGTAGCTACCCACAGGAAACACTTATACAAAAAATCTAATCTTCATAGTGCC
>CAYMKR010000018.1:0-17445 GCA_964390865.1 uncultured Flavobacteriaceae bacterium
CAAATAAATCTTTCTCTAGCCCCCAGTCAACATAGGCACCAGCTTCAGTCAAATATTTAACCGTTAAAAAAGTAAATTCATCTACCTGTAAATAAGGCAACTTGCTACTGATCATTTGTGTTCGGTCTTTATAAATAAAAACATCTAAGGAGGCCCCTATTTCTAATGTCTCTTCCACTTCCTCAATAGATAAAAAGATCTCATTCCCTTTTTCATCTTTTAATTTATATCCCTTTTCGTCCTTTGCGACGATCTCTAGCTTGTTAACTTTTCCGTTTTCCATATGCTGCAAAGGTATCTATTTTTTCAATAAGCTTTTATTGATCACGTCACTATGATTTTGTAATTATAATGAATATATTTACGTGCCAATTTTTGCCGCCACTATTCAATGAAATTATCTAGCTACTTCATTTTCCTTTATCTGTTTGCCATTGGAACCCTCTATTCTCAAACCAGTATTCAATACGAGATATCTTTCGAAAATGCCCAACATCATGAGGCTGATATTTCAGTTCAATTTGACAATGTGTCTTTAGATACTTTATCAGTCAGAATGAGTCGAACCTCTCCTGGTCGATATGCCATACATGAATTTGCAAAAAATGTCTACGGATTTAAAGCTGAAGATGAAAACGGAAACGAGCTCATGGTAAATCGTCCAAATCCATCCCAATGGGATATATCAGGACACAAGGATAAGGTAAGAATTTCTTACACTCTCTTTGCCAATCATGGTGATGGTACTTATTCGCAAGTAGATGAAACACATGCACATCTTAATATTCCTGCCACATTTGTTTTTTCTCCACAACTCGACAAAAGCCCTATTCAAATAAAGTTTTATCCAAGAAAAGATCTGAATTGGAAAATTGCCACCCAATTAAAACAGGTTTCAGAAAATCAATATTCTGCTCCGGATCTGGATTATTTTTTGGATAGCCCAGTTGAACTTAGCGATCACGGAACAAAGAGTTTTAAAATGAAATCTAATGGCAAAGAGTATACTATTAATTTTGTTTTACATCAAGCTAACGACCTCGAAGGATTTGATGACTATTTTGAAAACGTAAAAAGTATTGTTAACGAACAAGTTGCCGTTTTTGGAGAACTTCCTGAATTTGATTTTGACGCATATACTTTTTTAGCATGTTATATTTCAAATATAGACGGCGATGGAATGGAACATAGGAATTCCACTATTTTGACCGACCTGAAATCGCTTTCAGAAGGAGGCGATAAAGAAAACATTTCAACTGTTGCCCATGAATTTTTTCATGCCTGGAACGTAGAACGAATTCGACCTGCTTCTCTTCAACCATTTGATTATACAGAAGCCAACATGTCTGGAGAATTGTGGTTTGCAGAAGGATTTACAAGTTATTATACAAATCTCACACTTTGTAGAGCAGGAATTCTGTCAAGAGAAAAATATGCTTCTGGTTTATCCTCTGTATTGACTTATGTTTGGAATTCTCCTGCACGACAATATTTCAACCCTATTGAAATGAGTTATCAGGCTCCTTTTGTAGATGCTGCGACTGCAGTTGATCAGGTAAACCGGGAAAACACTTATATATCTTACTATTCCTATGGAAATGTACTCGGGCTTGCACTTGATTTGAGCCTAAGAAATTTGGAAAATGACAAAACTCTTGATGGATTTATGCAGCTTGTATGGCAGAAATTCGGAAAAAATGAAATTCCATATACTATAAAGAACCTGGAAGACACCTTAACTGCTTATGCATCGGAATCCTTTAGCAGTAATTTTTTTAGCAAGTACATTTATCAAAGTGAGATGCCTGATTATCAATTTTTACTTGGCTCTGTTGGAATAGAATTTTCTAATAAATACGATCAGAAACCTAGTTTTGGTTCTGACATCCAAAACTTGGAAAACAAATGGTTGATAACTTCAAACCCAAAAAAAGAATCATCATCATATGAAGCAGGCTTATCTAAAGGAGATGAAATTGTTTCAATTGATGGGAAACTTACAAATAACAAACTCAATCCAAATGATTTTTTTATGTCTTATAAGCCTGGAGACAGGGTTAAAGTAGTCTATAATAGGTATGGCATTCAATACAAAACAGAAATGATCTTAGTTGAAAATCGGACCTATAAAACCCTTCTGATACAAGATCCTCCCAAAAAAGCCTTAAAGAAACAAGACTCATGGCTAAAGCATCAATAAAAATAGATCTAAAAATAATTACATGAATATTCCACAAATTGATCTTCCCAGAGTTGTTGTTATTGGATGTGGTTTTGCAGGACTTAAATTCTGTAAAAAAATAAATGGAAACAGTTATCAAGTTGTTTTAATAGATCAACGAAATTATCACACTTTTCAGCCTTTATTATATCAAGTTGCAAGTAGTGGACTAGAACCGGATTCAATTGTATATCCCATTCGGAAAATATTTAAAGGCAAGAAGAATTTTTTCTTCAGATTGGCAAAAACAGAAAGAATCGATACTGAGAATAAAAAGATCATCACGTCTATTGGAGATATTACTTACGATAAATTAATTATAGCCACCGGTGCCAGTTCCAATTTTTTTGGTATGAAAGACATCCAGAAATTTGCGATGCCAATGAAGGATGTTATCGAAGCGCTAAACTTACGGAGTTTAATCATCCAAAACTTTGAAGAAGCATTGAACACCTCTGACCTCGAAGAAAGAGAGCGATTGATGAATTTTATTATCGTTGGTGCAGGACCTACAGGAATTGAAATTGCTGGTTCTTTGGCTGAATTAAAAGAACATGTATTGCCCAATGATTATCCTGACCTCGATATTCGACGAATGCAGATCAACATCATTGAAGCTGATGATAGGGTATTGGCAAATATGAGTGAAGAAGCTTCTGAAAAAGCTGAAAAATATCTTAAAAAAAGAGGTATCTATGTTTGGTTAGGCACACGCGTTCAAACTTATGACGGCTCAGTTGCAAAAACTGAAAACAAAACTTTTGAAGCAAAAACACTTATTTGGGCTGCAGGTATTAAAGGGTATTTCCCAGAGGGAATATCAAAAGATCATATTATCAGAGGAAACAGAATATGGGTAGATGGACAAAACAAGGTTAATGAAATGAAAGATGTTTATGCCATCGGGGACGTCGCCTTTATTAAATCATCTGATTATCCAAACGGGAACGCAATGCTAGCCTCTGTGGCAGAACAACAAGGCAAACAGCTGGCACTAAATTTCAATAGGCTCATTAAAGGTGAAAAAATGAAACCTTTTAAATATAACGACAAGGGTACTATGGCAACCATAGGCCGGAACCACGCAGTTGTGGACCTTCCTCATTTTAAAATAAGCGGGATAATGGGTTGGTTTATTTGGATGTTTGTTCATTTGATGTTACTGGTAGATTTCAGAAACAGGATGGTCGTATTCATGAATTGGGCATGGAGTTATGTAAATTATGACAAAGGCACCCGAGTTATCATCAGAAAGTTTACCAAGCAAAAAGCATAAAACTTATTCTAGCCTAGCAGCATTATAACTCGATTTAATGTTTAATTGAACTAATTATCAAATATTATGGCCTTTTTCAACAAATTAATTCGTCAAATTATTAGCAATTTTACGAAATCAGGAAGGAATTCCTTATTTTAAACATCTTTATTAGAGGCCCCCACAAATGACAAATGTTTTAGAAAAGTATTCGATTACAAGACAGCACACTTTAAAAATTTGTTCTGAACTCGAAGCAGAAGATTTTAATCTCCAAGGTGCTGAATTTACCAGCCCTGCTAAGTGGCATTTGGCCCATACAACTTGGTTTTTTGAAGAAATGATCCTCAAAAAATTTCTTTATAACTACAAATTGTTTGACGAGCATTATGCCTTCTTATTTAATAGCTATTACAACAATTTGGGTGAACGAGTACTGAGGAACAATCGGGGCTTATTGAGTAGGCCCTATATTTCAGAAATATTTGATTATCGAAATTATATAGATAGACATATAAAAATCTTATTAGAGACCTCAACAGAAAAGGACATGCTAGAATTGGTTCATTTGGGGCTTCAACATGAAGAGCAACATCAAGAATTATTGAGAAGCGATTTAAAATATTCTCTTTCTTTGAACCCGATCAATTTTATTTCAACAGAAAAATCAACAAAACATAATTGCCAGCCGACAGCGAATGAATGGAACAAAATATCTGGAGGCATCTACGAAATAGGTCATGACGGAAAGGGGTTTTGCTATGACAATGAACTAAATAAGCATAAAGTTTATTTGGAATCTTTCGAAATTTCAAAAAACCTCGTGAGCAATAAAGAATATATAGATTTTATTGAAGCGGGAGGATATAGCAATTTTAACTACTGGCTGGATGAAGGATGGGCCTGGGTTTCAAATCTGGGATTAAAGGCACCTCTTTATTGGAGAAAGGCTGAAAATGGATGGATGAATTTTACCTTAACTGGCTTGATTGATGTTGAACTAAATGACTTTGTAAATCATATTTCATATTATGAAGCCATGGCCTTCGCCTCATGGAAAGGTCAAAGATTGCCCACTGAATTCGAATGGGAAGTGGCAGCAGATCAAATAGCTTGGGGTAAAAGATGGGAATGGACCAACTCTGCTTATCTTCCTTATCCTGGATTCAAAATAGCTGCTGGTGCTGTTGGGGAATACAATGGTAAATTTATGTCGAACCAGATGGTATTAAGAGGGTCTTCAATAGCAACAACTGAAGGCCATAGCAGAAAATCATATAGAAATTTTTTCCATTCAAATGCCCAGTGGCAATTTACAGGAATAAGACTCGTGAAATAATGAAAGATCAATTTAAAAAAGATGTTGAACAAGGTCTTAGTTCCCTTCCCAAAAGTATTCCTTCAAAATACTTTTATGATAAAGTTGGAGACGCTTTATTTGTTCAAATAATGAACATGCCTGAATATTATCCAACTAGGGCCGAATTTGAAATTTTTAAGGACAAGCATCATGACATGATCAGTTCAATCGATGTTAAGCCCGATACTTTTTTTGAATTGATTGAGTTAGGCGCAGGTGATGGCACCAAGACAAAAGAATTACTAAATGCCTTACTTAATGGCGGATTTGATTTTGAATATGTTCCAATTGATATATCATTATCAGCACTTGAGTCTTTAGAATCTGATTTGAAACAAGAATTCCCAATGCTTAAGGTAAGAAAAAAACACGGTGACTATTTTGGCGTTTTAGAGACCTTAAAGGAGAATCATCATCCAAAAGTTATTCTTTTTCTAGGATCTAATATTGGCAACCTTTCAGATGAACAGTCTGGTGAATTCATCTACCAAATTGGGGCCAACCTAACTACTGGTGATAAATTGGTCCTGGGTGTGGATCTTATAAAATCTGAGAAGTTGGTTATTCCTGCCTATGATGATCCGCATGGAATTACTAGTGCTTTTAATTTAAATCTTTTATCTAGAATCAATAATGAACTAGGTGGAGATTTCGATCTTTCAACTTTTGCGCATGCTCCAGAATACACTTCAACTGAAGGGATTGCAAGAAGCTATCTTGTTAGTCTTGTTAGCCAGGAAATTCCGATTAGCAGTATTGGCAAATCCTTCAAATTTGAAAAAGGGGAAAAACTGCAAACAGAAATTTCTAGAAAATACAATGATAAAATCCTCGATGGCATTCTAAAAAGGACAGATTTCGAAATTGTAGATAAACTGACCGATAGTCAAGATTATTTTGCTGACTATATTCTTCATAGATTTTAATTTTCAGCGTTGTGCCTATCAAAATATTCCTATAAAACTAGGATCCATCTAAATTTTCTCATTAAAACTCGACCCTATAAAATCCAGCTGTACACTACTTTCAATCCTGATTGATGTATCTTTTATTTTTTAGTCCATTCAAAATATCTCTAACATTTTTCTAATTCAATTTACATTCCTGAGAATGGTTTATTGCCTATATTTGAATTAGAAATAATCAACTAAACTTTGTAAAGTGACTGAAAAATCAAAAATGCTTTCTGGAGAATTATACAATCCAAATGACAAGATTTTAGTTTCAGAAAGACATCGGGCGAGAATTCTTTTTCAAAAAATTAACCAGCTATCTGATGATAGCAAAGTCGAAAGAAAAAAATTACTCTCTCAGTTACTGGAGCATGCAGGCAAAGGTCTTTGGGTAGAACCTCCATTCTACTGTGATTATGGTTATAACATCCATACTGGTAAAAATGTGTTTTTCAATTTTAACTGTGTTGTTCTCGATGTGATGAAAGTTGAAATCGGTGATCATGTTCTTGTTGGACCCAATGTTCAAATCTATACTGCAACCCATCCATTAGACGCTAAAACCAGAAACTCATGGCTTGAATATGCCAAACCAGTTTCAATAGGGAATGATGTCTGGATTGGTGGAGGAGCAATTATTTATCCAGGAGTCAGCATTGGTGATGGCGCCGTGATTGCTGCGGGAGCAGTTGTAAACAAAGATGTTCCAGCAAATGTAGTGGTTGGAGGAAACCCAGCTAAAATTATAAAGGAAATTGACAATTCCAACAGTTGATTTTAGAGCTTAAAAATTGTTAAATTAGCATTTAATTACTGAATTGTAGCGCTCGTGAAGGTCGATAATATATCAAACGTAATCATTAAATTGAGGTGGCTCATCATAGTGATGGTCATTTTTCTCACTGCATTTTTCGGGATCCAACTTAGTAAATTGACTATTGATGCTGACGTTTTAAGCTCTTTGCCGGATGATGACAAACATGCTGTTTTACTCAAAAAAATAGGCCAAAATTTTGGAGGTAACAGAATGGGTATTGTTATTCTTGAAACCGACAATATTTACCAAACTTCGGTCATTGAACACATACGAACCCTTACCGATACAATCGCAAAAATTGATGGCATCTCTTCAGTATCAAGCCTAAGCAACATTATAAATATTAAGGGAGGTGAATACGGTATAGAAATTGGTCGTTTGGTTGATGAATACGAAATTCCGAGCTCGAAAGAAGCATTTAACGAATTACGAAGTAATATAGCTGCTAATGAAATGTATAAAGGCTCCATAGTATCAGAAGATGAAACTTCTTGCCTTGTCATTTTTACACTTGAAGACGGAGCTAATGTAAATTCAGTTGCACGCCAAGTATTGGATAAAACAGAGGCCCTAAAACTTCCTGAAAAGCTTTATTATATTGGATCTCCAATGTTGATCACCTACATTGCTGAATTGATGAAAAATGACCTTATGATGCTGCTACCAGTAGCATTTCTTTTAATTGCAGTCATATTATTTATCAGTTTTAGATCGATTAAGGGAGTTATTTTACCACTCCTTTCTGCAGTAATAGCTATTATATGGTCACTTGGAACGATGTCTCTTTTAGGATACTCTATGTCAATGATTTCGAATAATATTCCTATCATTCTTCTTGCAATTGGCAGTGCTTATACAATCCATGTTGTAAATAGGGTAAATCAACAGGAAAAAACAGGGGTCAAAAAAAGTATACCATTAGCCTTATCTTATGTCATGGTTCCTGTTATTTTAGCTGCCATAACTACTGTTATTGGTTTTGTGTCATTTGTCTTTGGGGCATATCTTGATATGATTGTAGACTTTGGCTTATTTACGGCCTTAGGAACATTCGTTTCTTGTTTAATGGCTATTTTCTTTGTTCCTGCGTTACTTTCAGTATTACCAAGATCAACTAAAGAAAATAAGATAGATAGAAGTAGCGGTTCGTTCATAGAGAACAAATTGATAATGCCCCTTACGAATGCTCTTTTTTCACGGACCAAATTAATTTTAAGTCTCTGGTTGATAGCGATCATTGTCAGCCTTACGGGTATCATGTCAATTGAACGAAGTGTTGATATTCAAGAATATTTTAAAAAAGGCAACCCTACTCGCGAAGCTGAACGAATTATGGTGGAAAAATTTGGAGGGACCAAGCCTGTGTTTGTTCATTTCAAAGGAAACATGCAAGATCCAGAAGTTTTAAAAACCATGATGGCGACAAGTAAATATATGGAGCACAGTCCTGATATATATAGCTCAATGTCAGTAGCAAAATTAATTTCTGAAATAAATCTGGCCATTACGGGTGAGAGAGAAGTTCCAGAAGATCTCGCCATGATAGAGCAATTATGGTTTTTACTCGACGGAAATGAGGTAATGCAACGCTTTGTGAGCGAAGATCTAAGTGAAGGAATAATCATCTCAAAGTTTAAATCTCCAGATAATGAATCGAAAATAGTATTTGCCAAGTATATGGACGATTTTATTAAAGAAAACTCCAATGAACAGTGTGAAATACAGATTACGGGAATGCCTTTCGTTGACATTACCATGGACAGAAGCTTAATCAATAGTCAATTAGGCAGTATCTCAATTGCTATAATTTTCGTGATTATTATCGTCGGGCTCATGCTAAGATCTTTGCGAAACGGTTTATTTGCTTCTGTTCCTATAATTGCTGCGATCATCATCCTTTTCGGTGTGATGGGCCTTACAGGAATTTCATTAAACATCGCAACTGTACTTGTGGCAAGTGTAGCATTAGGAATAGGGATTGACTATTCCATCCATATTATTTCACATTTCAATAACCACTTTGAAAAAACGGGACAATTAGAAGGGTCTATCCGTGAAACGCTATTAATAAGTGGTAATGCTATCATCATCAATGTGATTTCTGTTTCTGCCGGATTTTTGGTCCTTGTGTTTTCAGATATGGTTCCCTTACAGTATTTCGGTATATTAATTGCAATCAGTATGCTTAGTTCAAGTTTAGGGGCTATGACTTTACTTCCTGCCATATTAATCACCATTAATAAAAAGAAAAATCAAAATCATGTATCTCATGAATAAAGTTAAAACCACTTTGTTATGTCTTTTTCTTATGACATTAGCAATTACGGCAAATAGTCAAAGTGCCGCTTCACTCCTTACCGGAATGGATCAGATTATGTCAGCTCCAAAAGATAAAGAAGCCCTTGTGAAAATGGTGCTAATAGATCGGTCTGGCAAAGCAAAAGTTAGAGAGGCTGTTATGAAACAAAAGGGGCAGTACAAAAAACTATACAGGTATACATTCCCTGAAAAGCAAATTGGGATTGCGACTCTTTCGCTCCCAGACGATATTATTTGGTTGTATATGCCAGCATTTAATAAGGCAATAAAAGTAACGCTTCTCAGTAAAAGTCAAGCTTTTACAGGAACTGATTTTTCATATGAAGATATGAGTGGGAGCTCATATAGTGAGCGTTTCACTCCTAAAATATTATCTTCAACAGATGAGAAAAACTATCAAATAGAACTCATGCCTAAATCAATGAAGTCACGATATTCTAAAATCATTGTTTATTTGGATAAAACTCACTTATACCCAATTAAAATGGAGTATTTTGATAAAAATAAGGTGTATTTTAAAAATGCCTCCTACAAGTATAAAAAGCAAGGTAAATACTGGTATGCTGAGGAAGTGATCATGACGGATCTTAAGAAAGAACATTCAACCGAGATTATTCTTACACAAATCAAATTTGATCAAGGGATTGATGATAATGTATTCACCGTTGAGAATCTAAAGCCTAAAAAATAACAGGTCTATTCAACTAAAAAGCCATAGGTTTTCCCTTGGTATTTTTTAAGACCCATTGCCTCCCTTATTCCCTGCATGGTATAGAATGGAGAATCTGTAACGAACATATTTGCCATCCAAGCTTTTATAGATCCTCCTGGATCTACCTGCATTTGAAAATCAACCTCCAATTGGTTAGATGAGATTTCTCTTGCCATCCAATAACCATAACCATCCAATCGCACAAAATTATTGCCTTGCTCTCGATCATCTTCTAAAAGCTGAATCTTTACCGTTAAAGTCCGATTAGAACTATCCCAACTAAAAATATTCTCATAAATTCCGTCTCTATCTTTATAAGGCCATGGTGCCTTTGCTACAGCATAATAGATTTGTACCGTATCATTCGGTCTTTCCAATAATCTTGCCTCTGTAATGTTATGTCCCCAATTTGACAGTCCATTTATGTCATAAAGAACCGCAATAAAATCGGTCATCTTTGCCTTTACAGTCATGTTGGCCTTGAATTCTTTAAACGACAAGACTTCATTAATTCTTGTGTAAACCTTGATTCCCTCATTATCTTTTACAAGATTCCATTGCTCTTGACCGAGCAATTGAATTTGGCATAGCATGAAAAAGTAAAAAACATATTTATTCAGGTCTGTCATAACTTATTTCTAGGTTTTCAGGAACGCCATAAGACCACTCCTTCATCGCAAAATCCCATTCTGACTGGATTTTATCAATTAATTCAGAAGTAATATGATGCTTATTTTTTTGATAGCTTTTTTTGCTGTCCAAGTAGGATTCAAAATATTTTTTAGCATCATCATATCCAAATAAATTCAAATTTTTATATAAATTCTTAACACACAACTTAGGATTTTTCTCTAATTCTTCAAAAGAGATTTCAGCGAGCTGGCCTTTTGGAATCATTTCCCTCTGCTTCAAGTAATCCCTCATAATATCATTGTACAAAAGAAAAATATCCTCCTCAAGTTTTAACGGGTCAATACTTTGGAGTTGCAAATGGGGTAACATTTTATTCATGAAATTATGAGTCGATAAAAAGACCTCGATAGGGTTTCTATGAATATGGATAAACTTCGCATTTGGAAACATCTCAAGCAATATTTCTATCCTGCCTGTATTAGGCGGATTTTTCGAAAGAAACCTTTCTCCTTTAGAATTTTTGATAGCTTTATTGATCAATAATTTATAATCATTTTTCCATGATCTTATCTTAGAATCATCTACGTCAATAAATCTTACGAATTGATTGTAAAACTTTTTAAGAGACCTTGGAAACATCCAGAAATAGTAAAAACTAATTGCAGTCTTATCACCTATTGCAAATTCTTCCTCCTGTGGCAAGCTTGTGCCCAATAATACATTATCTCCTTTTCGGGTTCCTGGAATCAGAATCCTGGCAAAGCCTTCAAAAATAAATCTTCCTGCCCTATTGAACAAAGTGTCAGGAAATACACTTTGAAAAGTGGTAACATAGGCCATTTGAGGATCTTGGCAAAGTATATTGTGTAAATGAGTTGTTCCACTGCGCCAATGGCCGATAATAAAAACTGGGTCTTTTTCTATTGGTTTTCCCTTGTATTTATTATTGATAAAAAGCTTTTCATAAGCTCTAAATGGCCAGTTTATGATATTAATCAACAAGGTAATAATCGTCCTAATTAGGAACCTCATCGAAATCATATGATTTCCAAATAGGTAGACTAATACCTTAAAAGAATAACCCACGGCAGGCGGTAAAAGGAATCCCTTCTTTTGACTTTTAAGCATAGGTTTAATTCTGTTTGTTTTTTTGCAATCTGTTAGTTCAAAATAACTTTCATGTATGTCTGCAATCAAAGCATAATACATTAATTAAAAATAGGTATAAATCACCAATTGAAGAATTGATTGTTTGAAAATTGAAAGAATAAAGGAAAGGCAATTAACGGACTCTAAATCTAATTTATTTTTTAATCAGTTTCTTGGTAACAAAATACTGATTAGAATATATCTTGATCATATAAATCCCTGAATTCAGCGCAGACATGTTAATTCTATCCACATCGCCAAGTTCATCTTTTACCAAATCTCCTAATAAACTATAAACTTGAACTCTGGTGATAGGAAAAGTTGAACGTATCGTTAAAAAGTTTCGGACAGGGTTTGGATACATCATCACCGCTTCGTTAAGAACAAAGTTATCAATAACCGACTCTTTAACTTCAGTATTATTTACAGGGCTTACCTGAGCCGAAATAGAGCTCAATCCTGCCAACAGTAAAAAAAAGAAAAGAAACGAGTATTTTTTCATCATATATTAGTCAATTCCGAATACAGATGCAAAATTACTAATATTGTTCATCCTAATCAAAAACAAGAGCCTGTATTTATCAACCGATTATTTATTTTGATAAATCAAGAGTGTTCATAAAATTGCCAATTATTATTATTTATAAATTCTGTTAAGCTTTTTATAGATTACTTTTCCCTGAAAAGCCATCATCTTCAAACAATTAATGCATAAAAAAAAGAGCCCTAAGGCTCTTTCAATATATTTTTCTCTTGTAATTCATTTTATGATTCACAAATTTCTAATCCTTCTGTGCTATCATTTGATCTCTGTAGAATAAACCTTTGGCTGTCAACCAGAGCCCCTTCTTCATAAGTTTCAAGCTCAACTCTTAAAATATCTCCTGATACCGTCATGGTCAAAACGCCATATTCTCCTGTATTGCCACCAATTCTTATTTCTACTTTATTTTCTCTGTCTTCAGTCACTTCCGGTGAACCTTCATCCGTGATGCTTTCATAAATATAACAGTCACCACCATTTTTTACCCATAATTCAAATGGATTAGATATCAAACTATTAATTTGAGCATAAACACTCAAAGCATCTTCTGGTTCTCCGAATTCCCATACTGTGCCACCATGGGCCTCTAGAAATGACTTTTCATCTTCATTATCATCATCGCTACAGGCAAGGAATGAGAATGAAATTAACGCGATTAAAGCAAAAGCTCTGAATCTTAACATGTGTACTTTCATAGTTTCTATTTGATTTATTTTGGACTTTATCAAACGAAATAAAAATGCATTAATTGCTCTAGGTCTCTCTAATTATGAAATACCTCGTTTTATAAAATAGCATTCGAATGAGAATTATCAAACGCTCAACATTAATGTTTGTAAAACAAAAAAAGAGCCTTGCGGCTCTTTTAAGTTTTGATCTTATCAAGTATTAGTTTTTACACACTACTAAATTATCCGTATTGTCATGACTTCTATTAAGTACAAATTTCTCTTCTTTAACAAGTTTTCCTTTTTCATATGAGTCTAATTCAACACTCATTGCATTTCCATCAATGGTCATAGTGAATATGCCATGCTCCCCTGAAATTTCCTCAATTTTTATCTGAACTTTATTTTTTCTATTTTCAATCACTTCTGTTGATCCGGCATTTGATATTTTTTCGTACAAATAGCAATCATCTATAACATCATACACCCAAATCTCAAGTGGATCTGATTCTGACCTATTAATTTGGGCATAAATGGTAAGCCCTTTTGCAGGTTCTCCAAATTTCCATAAACTACCTTTATGGGTTTCAAGAAAGGATCTTTCTTCGGTCTCCATTAAGCCAAATGCGCTCAGAGAGAGTCCGATTATTACTACTAAAGCAAAAGCTTTAATTTTAAAAATTTGTGATTTCATAGCGTTTATTTTGATTTCATTCTACTCCATTAAACGTAATTAAGGGTTATTAATTGTGCTTGAAGAGCCACAAAAAGATCAAAACTGACTTCTTGTCACATATAAACGTTTTGGCTTGATATTGGAAAGGTTTACAAGCTATGAGTAAAAACAACGTTTCCTTCGCTTGGGCCTTTAAAGAATTTATATGGCCCCGTAAAAAAATTGTATTAACCGGATTAGTCCTTATCATATTAAAAAGTTTAGCAGGTTTGGTGCTGCCCTATGCCACTAAAAACCTTATTGATGAAATTATTCCATCTCAAGATTTGGACGCTTTGAAGACCCTTCTCATCGTTGTGGTTATTTCAATTGTAATTCAAGCTGTTAGCTCCTTTTCTCTCACCAGGTTACTTTCTGTAGAAGCCCAGCATTTAATCTCTTTATTGAGGGCAAAAGTGCAAAAGAAATTATTGACATTACCCATCCGATTTTTTGACAATAATAAATCCGGAGCTTTGGTATCAAGAGTTATGACTGATGTGGAGGGAGTAAGAAACTTAGTTGGCACTGGATTAGTACAATTGATAGGTGGCTCACTAACTTCAATAATATCACTGGTAATCCTTATAAAAATAAATGCAACAATGACCCTTTTTGTTCTGGTACCAGTTGCAATATTTGCCGTTATTGCATTAAAAGCCTTTGGATATATACGCCCTATTTTTAGGGCCAGAGGAAAAATTAACGCCGAAGTAACTGGAAGACTAACTGAAACACTAAATGGAATCAGAGTCATTAAGGGCTTCAACGCCGAAGCGCAAGAATTAAAAACTTTTGAAGATGGAGTAGAAAAATTATTTCTGAATGTAAAAAAGAGTCTTACTGCTACAGCTATGATGACAAGTTCTTCAGCTTTGCTACTTGGCTTGGCATCAGCAGGAATAATGGGTATGGGTGGATATTTTATCATGAATGGAGAAATGACTTATGGAGAATTTGTTTCTTTCACGCTTTTCTTAGGATTTCTGATCGCTCCGATAATACAAATGAGTAACATTGGAAGTCAACTTACCGAAGCCATGGCTGGCCTTGACAGAACGCAAGAACTCATGGATATGGAGGAAGAAGATAACCCGGAACTCAGAACAATAGAACTTGAAAAAGTAAAAGGTGATGTTCTTTTCGATAAAGTCTCCTTCAGTTACGAAAAAGGAAAAGAAGTACTTCACGATATAAGTTTTGCAGCTCCAGCTGGAAGTGTAACAGCATTGGTTGGTTCTTCCGGGTCAGGTAAATCCACAATCGCCGGACTAGCAGCTACATTTTTGAATCCGAATAAGGGTACTGTATCGTTGGATGGAATCGATCTTTCGCAAGTGAATCTTAGTAGTTACCGATCTCATCTAGGCGTTGTTTTACAAGATGACTTCCTATATGAAGGAACTATACGAGAAAATATTCTATTTCCGAGACCAAATGCAACTGAAGATGAGTTATTAGAAGCAGTAAATGGAGCTTATGTAAATGAATTTACTGATAGATTTGATGAAGGGCTCGAAACCGTAATTGGAGAAAGAGGTGTTAAACTTTCAGGAGGTCAAAGACAAAGAATTTCAATTGCCAGAGCGCTCTTAGCAAATCCTAGTGTGATCATTCTTGATGAAGCAACTTCAAACTTAGATACTGAAAGTGAGACCTTTATTCAAAAAAGTTTACAGACTTTAATGAATGAAAGAACAACTTTTGTTATAGCCCACAGATTAAGTACCATTCAACAGGCTGATAAAATTCTTGTCATAGAAGAAGGTAAGATTTTTGAAAGCGGCAAACATCAAGAATTATTAGATAAAAAAGGAAGGTATTACGATTTGTACACCTACCAAAGTCGCATATAAAAATTAAATGATGTTAAACTTTTTGCAACAGATCATACTTTAATATTTCTTCAGAATCTAATTGTACTTTTAAACAAGTAAAAAACAATCCCCCAAAAATCTGAAGCATTATGATACGCAAGCACATTACTACCCATGAAATGGTACAAAGACTCCTAAATGTTATTGATAATAGAGTCGAGAAAAGTAAAGGAAAAAACTCAACTCGACCAAGGAATCTGGAAACGACACTCTAATTATTGAAGGTGTACAATTTCTGTAAAATCTTCCATATAAAACAAAAAAAGCTTCGGAGTTCCGAAGCTTTTTTAGATAAATTAATCAACTTAATTTATGTCATCACATTTTCTTCCTCATCAAATTTTCATATCTGTTCTAATTAGCTGGAAAAAAGTTTTTAAGTCACAATTATTATGGCATTACTAAGCTATCAATTGCGTGAATCACACCGTTGCTAGCCGCTACATCAGTTAAGATAATCGTTGACTTGTTCCCTTTAGCGTCCTTCAACATGACATTTCCACCTTTAGTATATGCTGTCAATTTCTCTCCGTTTACAGTGGTGATTACAAATTTTCCTCCATTATCTTTAATTGCCTTTAAAACGTCGGCTGCCATAAATTTTCCGGCTACAACATGGTAAGTAAGAATCGAAGTTAAAGTGCCTTTATTCTCTTCTTCTAACAAGCTTTCAACCGTACCTTTTGGTAACTTAGCAAAAGCATCATTTGTTGGTGCAAACACTGTGAAAGGACCTTCTGAATTGAGTGTCTCAACTAAATCAGCCGCTGTAACAGCTGCTACTAATGTTGAGAAGTTTTCATTGGCTGCAGCAACTCCTACGATGGTGGCCTTGTCATCAGCATATGCGTCAATATTATTTTCTTTTGTTATTTTTTTAATTGGATCATTGTTGTTTGCCAAGATGAACGGAGCGGTCATTAGAAACATGGCAAAAGTTAAACTGAGAATTAATTTAGTTGTTTTCATGGGTTATTGTTTTTAAGTTTCTTCAAAAATACAGAGAGTTGGAGTCTATCATCATATTTTTTTGTCTAAAGTTTTGTTAAAAAAGTTAGACAACTTATTTTTGTTCAATAAATAGAATTTTTTTTAGTAAATAAGTTAGACACAAGTCAAAACCGACCTTCAAAAGCCGCTAATGGGTCATTAAAAATAGTGTGATCAACCGTTATAAAATCAACAATCCCTACTATTTCAATAACATCAGAATGATTCCGAAAAACCCACATAACAATTATCCGTTAGCCACAAAATTTGCAAGAATAAGACAAATCAATAAGGATATTTTTCCAACTAATGATCAATTGATCTCCCAGACGATCAATACAGATTTAAATAAAGATGTTAATGGAGGGCTTAGATTTAAATCATTAGAGGGAACTCCATCTTCTTTACTATTTAAAACCCGTTCAGTCATAAAAGGTTCTGGCCTAAAAACATCAATACCATAAGAAATATTAGATATATTTCCCAACTTAACCTTAGCTGCATTTGATAAGATAAGTGCTTTCTTTTTGGCATCTTCAACAGCATTCTCCATGGCTATCTCAGTAAGACGAGCCTTTTGTTCTTCGGACATTGAAAAATTAATAGAATAGTTTAATTGCAAAGAATTTATCGATTCCAAAACACCACTTACTAATTCTGTACCATAATCCGCTTTCACAACAACATTAACTGCTCCTTTAAATCCATCTTGTTTTCTTTGTCCATCTTTATATATCATATTCTCAGAAATGCTATAATTGACCGTGTTGATCCATTCATCAAGAATCCCATTACTTTTAAGGTCTTTTTGCAGCCCGTTTAAAGTTTTGGACAACCTATTACCACAACCTAAATAAGATGCATCTAATATCTTTAACGGAACTCTAAAAATTATTTCCTTAGGTATTTCTTTTACTGTTGCTTTACCAACAACTTCTAATGTATGACCTTCTATCTGAGCCTTCATAGAAAACCCACCGATCATTAAGCAAAAAACAAATAATGCTATTTTTCTCATGTTTAGTATTTAAGATTTACTTCTGCCAAAGACCATGCCAAAGCAATTGAATAGTAAATCCATATCTATACTAATTGTCACACATCAATGTAATATCTATACTATTAAGGAGCTATGCATTAAGGATTATAATATTCTTAACATTAGTTTAACTAAATTCTTGGTTTTAGGACATTCCATGTCGTAATCACGCACTTAAAGTACTTGTATATTC
>CAYMKR010000019.1:0-17377 GCA_964390865.1 uncultured Flavobacteriaceae bacterium
AGTAAGTGGCAAATCCCTCACTCAACCAAACATGATTCCAACTATTCTCAGTAGCAGAATTACCAAACCATTGATGTGCTATCTCGTGAGCCATCAATCCTTGTATTTCTTTATTCCCCGTAATTGAAGTTTCCTTATATGAAATAGTACCAGCATTTTCTAAACCTCCCCATTTGGTCTTCGCCTGCATATTCGCAAGTTTGGCATACGAGTAAGGTCCAATTTTAGTGGTAAAATACTCAAGAATCTTGGTTGCTTCCTCAAAATCAGCAAACCCTTCTAATCTATTCTCAGGATACACCCATGCACTTACTTCAATGTCACCAAATGAGCCTAAATATCTTGAAGCAAATTTTGTTACCCCTATAGTCATCACTTTAGTAGCCACAGGAGCAGGTTCATTATAACGAGTCAATTTAAAACCATTACCTATGCTGCTTTCTTCAATTTTTTTCCCGGTAGCCACTACATCGTAGTGCTCTGGTGCAGTAATATTAAATTCTACAGAAGCCTTATCATAAGGATGGTCAACACAAGCCAGCCAATGCCTTGCTAAATTTGGCCAATTATCACCAAAAAATGATCTTTGTCCGTATTTCGTGGCATCTATAACCAGCCCCTTTTCAGGAATACCTTTATATTTTAAACTATATGTTCTTATTTGACCTCCATTTGTGGAGGGTTTGATTAAGACTTTATTATTCTTATAGGAATAGCTCGCCTTTTCATCATTCTCAAGAACTTCTAACAACTCCATACCAAAGCCTTCCGATTTCCCAGTTAGGTCTATGGCAAAAGTGTCGGTAACTTTTTCAAAGTTTACAGTAATGTAGGTTTGACCAGATATCTCGTTTGAATCGTCATTAAGTGCCAAATCGAATCTATAGTGTTGAACATCTGCGTTATCATTTCTTTTATAGCTGTCTTGTGCATGAACAGAGCTTACACATAAAAATATTAATAGAAAATTTTGAGTGAATTTTAATATCATGGGTCTAATTTTCAATCCGTCTTATTAAGACAATTTTTTCAAAAAAAATTGTTTCTTATTTAAAATTTCGGGGAAAATACAAAATTATTTGCAAGGCACTTGAACAAACTATTTTACCCTGTTTAATTATGTCTATATACATATATATGGAATTCGAATTTTTAGTGATTTTATGCCTCCTTATTTTTAATTTCTTTAAATACTTTAAATTCGAATTTTTCGTTAATTAGAATAGTAAAAACACAAGAATCATATTGCTTTGAAACACCTTATTTATATATTGTTACTTTTTCCAGGATTGATTATCAGTCAAATCAGTTTTGATTCTATTCCTATGAACAAACAATTAATTCCACGAGATTTAGTCACAAATCTTGGTCAGATTGTAATTAGAGGTAGTGTGAATAAATCGGGGGTAGATTATGATGAGTTACAGGTTATTTTAAAAAGAGACGGCTCATTTTATGATTCAAAAAATGAAACGCTTAATTATGTAAATGATATTGCCACATTTGATTTCAAATTTAATATTGTTGCAGAAAAATCTAATTATTATATTGAAGTTTATGGGGTAAAATCAAGCAATTTGACTCTCGAACATTCTATAGAATCAATTGTTGCCGGAGATGTTTTTATCATCCAGGGTCAATCAAATGCCGAATCTAGAATCAGAAATTCTGATTCCAGCTATGAATATGATTCAGAGTTCATTCGAGTCTATGCTAATGGGTCGGAAACCGGAAGTAATCTATTGATAAATGGTATATTGGTCAGGGAGATGGTGGCAGAAATACGAACGGGAACACAGGTCAATATGGATTAAAAATAGCATCATTGATTATTGATAACTCTAATATTCCTATTGCCATTTTTAACGGTGGCCACGGGCCAAAAAACATTTTATTTTTTTTAAGAAATATAGGCGATAAGTATTCATTAGACTCCAATTATGGTCGCATGTACTATAGACTTCATCAAACAGGTTTACAGTCAAATGTTCGGGCAATAATTTGGTCCCAAGGTGAAGAAGATGGCAGTATTGGTACTAGCGAAAATAATTATATGTCGAGGTTTAATTCTCTGCATGCTGCTTGGCTTGAGGATTATCCTAACCTAGAGCAAACATTTATTTTTCAAACCAATAATGGATGTGCGGTGAATTTAAATTCAATAATGGTCATTAAAGAAGCTCAAAGGAAAATAGCCGAGAGTGATGATTTAATTGATATAATACCTACCTCTTCCTTGATGAAGTCAAGCGATGACTGCCACTTTACTTTTCAAAATGGTTACAGTGTTTTTGGTGACAGGCTATACAATTTAATCAGTTCGAAATTGTATGGAAATAATTTGTTGGGAGAGATCGATGCTCCAAACATAATTGACGCTTATCTTTCAGACAGTAGCACTTTGATAATCGAAACTGATGCAAATGAGTTGCTTTTGAATAATTGTGACCCCAACAATTTTCTTTTGGATGATGCGAACGGAGCAATTATCGAAGACATCGAAGTAAATGGAGCAAATATTAAACTTTCTTTGTCTAATGAACCTGGAGATTCACCAAAATTATCTTTTATAGGTCCTGTGGATGGAATAAGCAAAAATTATGTGACTAATTTGAATGGTCTTGAAATTATCAGCTTTCACCAATATTCTATAAACACCTCAATTTACACAATGTGGGATGGATTTTCATGGTCAAATGGGCTTCCTTCGGCGTCAAAATACGTAACAATAAAGAACAACTACCAAGGAAGTACTGGTTCAATCGAAGCTTTAGACCTTACTATTGCGACTGGCGCAGATTTAAATTTTGATACAGGATCTTACAATAGTGTTATCATCCACGGTGACTTAACTATTAAAGGGTCTTTTGTTTTAGGAGATGAAGAATCATTGGTTATGTATGACGATGGTGCCTCAATTTTTGGAAACATTCTTAAGAAAGAACGTTCCACTAATCGGATAAGCCCATATGACATTACCTATTGGTCCTCATCAGTTAAAAATGAAACTATTGAAAATGTATTTCTAAATGTAACTAAAAATAGGATCTTTTATTTTGATCAAGACCAGTCTTCAGCCTCGAATGATTCAGATGATCCAAATTATTGGACTATTTGGCAACTAGCTTCTAACCAAATGATTGCAGGTCAGGGTTATGCCGCTGAAGGGCCAACCGGAGCAACTGGGATTCAAGATATTAATTTTTATGGCGAGCCAAATAATGGCGATATTTCATACCTGCTAAAGGGTCATTTTGACGATGATGATGAAGATGGTGACAAAGACAATAATTTCAACTTAGTTGGGAATCCTTATCCATCTGCGATTAATATCACTGATTTTTTTGATGAGAATAAGGATGTAATTGATGAAACCATCTATTTATGGACTCATTCTACGCCTATCTCTGAGGTCGATAAAGGAGACTTCGTTTCTTCGGATTATGCAACATACAATAGATCAGGTGGAACGGCGAGTTCAACTGGTGGCCTAATTCCTTCCGACACTTTAGGCTCAGGACAAGGATTTTTTTTAAGAGCCACTTCTCCGGGGTTTTTAACTTTTAAAAACTCGATGAGAAGAGCAGACCAAAATACTGTATTTTTCAGACCAGGTGGGCATATTAAAAAGAATTCAATACATCAAAAAAATCGAATATGGTTAGATTTAAAAACTGAGTTCGGCGGTTTTAATCAAATCTTATTAAGTTTTAATGATGAATCTACAACTGGATATGACACAGGGTATGACGCCTTCAAAATTGCCAATTCAAATCCTATTTCTTTCTATTCGATACAAAAGGAGCACAAATTTACGATTCAAAGCTTACCTAAGCTTGATTTTCACAAACCCATTTCTTTGGGATTTACGACAAATGTGTCACCTAGAGTATTCAGCATCGGAATAAATAAAATAGAAGGAGGTCTGAGATATGCTCCTACCATCCTTCAGGATCATGAGCTGCAAATATTGCACGACCTAAAGGATTCAGATTATGTATTTAATGTAATTGAAGAAGGTGAGAATATGAATCGATTCACTATACACTTTAACTCGGATATATTGAACACTAATTTGAAACAAGAAATTGATTTAAAATTAAACGTCAATCAAGAATTCTTGATTCTTGAGGCTTCACATTCAATAAAAAGAGTTAAGATTCATGATATTCTTGGAACATTAATTAGCGATGAATTCTGTAACGATTATTCAGAAAGAATTAAATTAAATAAGAACATGAAAGGTAGGGTTTTACTTATATCCACCTATTTTGAAAATGGACAAGTATTAACTAAAAAGATATTCTACTAATTTTTTTTGCGATAAAAACTAGTTATTCTGAATATTTTCTTAAGATTATCTGCTTTTGATACTTACCGAAAAGGTTAACGTATAAATGGAGCTTAAGGTGCTTCAAATTCAATTTTTCTTTGAACCTTAACGCTGGTGCATTAAAAAAATCACTTATACTTTATATCGTATCCCTTCCATTTTCTTCCAAAACTCCATAAACGCAATAGCATAAATAGGCTGCTAAATTTAAGAGCCTTATATTCTATCCAAGAATAGGCAGCAATTTTTTCTTTGTGAAGTAAGCCCAAACATATTTGTGCATTTTTTAATTGTTGTATTTTTTCAGGAAGACGATAAGCTTCTCCAGAAGCTTATCGTAACCTTTAGTCTTCTTCCTTTTAAAGGTCTAACGGTGTCGTAGCTTTATAAAAAATTGCTCCTGATTTCGTAGAGATCTCATAACTACTTCCGGCAACTGTCAAAAAAGCATCCCCTTTTAATAGCTTCAGAGCATGGCCATTTTCCTTGACCTCAGCTTCTCCTTCCATAAGGATATACACTTCGACTGTTTCTGCAGAATGATTATAAATTTGACCCTTTCCCAATTGAATCTGACTTAGTTGAAAATCAGGCGCTTTACTTTTGTATACTCTTTCTATTCCATCATTCAAAATTTCTCCATTCAAAATTTCAGGATGTGTTTCTTCAAAAATAATATGCTTTAATAATTCAGGTATATCAACATGTTTAGGCGTTAAGCCTCCTCGTAAGACATTATCAGAATTTGCCATTAACTCCATATTTTGACCTTGTAAATATGCGTGTGGAATACCAGCGTCTTGAAAAACGCCTTCCCCGCTAGTGACTTTAACTAAATTGAAGAAATAAATAGAATAAATTCCCTTGTCAAAATCTCTGTTATTATTCATCGAAACTGCCTTAGCAGCCCAATAATCAGGATTTGCCTTATCAAGTTCCCCTCTTTCAAAAAAAGGCATTATTCTTTCAATCAACGGTTTTAATATGGAATTACTCTCTTCTACAGGAAGATTCATTACGTGCTTGTATAGGCCCTGGTATCCTCCATCTTCAAATATCGTAATCAAGTGCCTCAACTCCTCTCTTTCTTGAAGAGTTTCAATTAAGTCTTCTTTAGGAGAAAAACCATGTAGCAACCAAAACTCACTAAGAGCTACCATAATTTCAGGTTTGTGATTGTCATCTTTGTAATTTCTATTAGAAGCATTTAGCTCAATACCTAATTGATCCTCTCGATGATAACCCTTCTCCGCTTCTAGTTTAGATGGATGCACCTGAATAGAAAGCATATCTTCTACATCTAGAACTTTAAAAAGAAATGGAAGTCTTCCAAATTTTTTAAAAGCAGCCGCTCCTAATTTAACTTCTGCATCGTTGCTTAAAAATTCAATCAGAGTCATTTCAGTTTCTGGAAATTCTACAATTGATGGTGCATTGATATGAGCACCTAACCAATACTCTGCGCAAGGTTTTGAATCTAATTTCAATCCGAGTAAATTCGGAATAAAATCATTCCCCCCCCATGCGTAATTCTGAACTGTACCTTTTAAAGGAAATATACTATGCATTCTATAAATTTTAAAAAACCAAATATAAATAATAAGGTCGAAACTAATTCTATCGGGCTCACAAAAAGAACCATCCTATTTTGTCTTCTAACTACTGAAGATTCTATCAAGAACTAATTGTGTTTTGAAAAATTTTAGGTGTTAGTAATAATGAAAAACTTAATTTAAAGGATTATCCTTACAATTTAGAATGGAGAAACCCCATTACTTTAAAGCAATCTTATCTAATTTTGATTTATTATTTCGACGTATAGCTTCCTTTTGAATCGTACATATTATTCTAATTCTTTTTACTTTCTTTGTTAATCATGAATTCTCAAGACCCAAAAACTATTATTGAATTGTTAAAACAAGGTGATAAAAAAACCTTAGAGAAGATATATGTTGAAAATAGGGAAGGCTTTATTAATTTTGCCAAAAAATACAATGTCTGCGAATATGATGCCATTGATATTTACCAAGATTCTATAATGGTTCTAAGAGAGAATGCCATAAATGGTAGGATTGATGACCTGAAAAGCAATGTGTCAACTTATCTTTTTGCAATAGGAAAATATAAGATATACTATAATTTTAGAGTGAAGTCGAAAACAATTTTAAAGAATGATTTTAATCTTGTAGAAGAAAACTTAGATTTTGATGTTGACCTTTATGGGCCTGTTTTAACTAAAGAACAGAAGTTGTTGAAAAAATACTATGATCGATTAGGTGATAGATGTAAAAGTATCTTAAATTTGTTCTATTACCAAGGTTATAATCTCGATGAGATAAGAACCATTCTCAATTATAGCAACAAGAAAGTTTTAAAAAGTCAAAAATCACGCTGTATTAAACAGCTAAAAGATTTAGTAGAGAAGCATTATGAAAAATCATGATTTAATCGATCGCTATTTTGAGAATTCTCTCAGTCCAAGAGAACAAAAATTGTTTAATGATCTTTTACAAGATAATTCGGAATTTAAAGAAGAATTCCAATTTCAAAAAGATCTTAAAAAAGTAATTGCTTCCAAGCAACAGGAAGATTTGAAATCCACTTTAATTGAAATAGAAAGTAGGGCCCAAAAGAGTTCAAGATTAATGATATTGCCAAAAAAATGGATGATTGCAGCCTCTCTATTGATTCTTGCCAGTATTGGTACATGGGGGGTTAAAAGTGTTTATTTCCCATCAAATGAAGCTATTTATGCCGACTACTTCGAACCTTCAAGAAACACGGTTCAACCGGTTGTAAGAGGTGAAAATTTGAATACTATTGAATATAGAGCCTTTGTAGCTTATGAAGCTCAAAATTACCATAAAGCCATCAATCTCTTCAATTCAGTTAAAAATCCAGACGTAGCTTACATTGATTTTTATAAAGCGCTAAGTTATTTGGCACTTAATAAGTCGGAAGAAGCAATTGAGTTGTTAAAACCTCTTTCATATAAAAATTCTTTAGCTGGAAAATCTGAAGGTTTCGATAAAAAAGCACGATGGTATTTAGCTCTGGCCTATGTCAATATGGATGATGAGGAAAATGCCATTATGGAATTAACCTTAATTATGAATGATGCATCTTCAGATTATAAGAAAGTTGCTGCAAATGAAATACTAGATTTTCTAAATTGATTTTTTCCTTTTCTTATAAAAAACGCTAACCATTACAACAAGCAAAATTACAATTAGAGCCCACCATACAAGTCGTGAGGAGCTTTCAATATGTATTGGATCTACATTTCCATTTATCACAAAACCAGACCAATAATAAGGATGTGTTAAAACTGTATTCTTATTCTTTTTAAGAAACGAAAGTTTGGCGAGTCTTAAGGCCTCACTTTTGCTCTTACCCTTTTGAAGGAAACGATAGAAATCGATCATAATTGTTTTTGTCTCCTTGTCTGGAACCTTCCATAAACTCATGACAATAGATGGAATACCTGAAAAATGAAATGCCCTTGCCATACTCATGACTCCTTCTCCTTTTTCAATTTTACCAAATCCCGTATTACAAGCGCTTAAAACAGCCATATTTGCCTTTGATTTAGAATTATAAATCTCCGATGCTGTAAGTTCACCATCTTCAAAAAGCAACCTGTTATAAAGTGGATTTTCATTGTCAATTTTTGCATGCATCGCCAAGTGTAGTACTGAGTAGTCTTGATTATGAAGAAGAAAACTATCCTTTTTAGCACTTGATCCAACAAACTTCGTCCCATTTGTTAAAGAAGCAATATCATCGATCTCATTCCTGGCAGACATTATTTCATTCTCAGAATCATATATAGGGGCAAATCCAGCCCAATTATTTTTTGAATCGTATTTAAAAAATTTATTATTTAGCTCGAGAAATAACCCAACAGAACCTGTATAACTTATGTTATAGCTCTCAACAAGAAAGGTGTCATCTGAAAATCGTAATACTTCAAATGGAATATAATTCAATACATTATCAGCAACAATAACTATATTTTTTTTATCTCTGTCTAGTTGCTGCCCCATTAAGTACATATATAATTCATGACTAAGCTCATTTATATCGTCCCTCTTCGACAAATGATTCTTGAAATCATTTGTAATTTTAACTAATTCGTCCGCAATATCAGCTCGTAAGAGACTTATACTGTCATTAGTAATATTAAAAGTAAATAAACTCTTATCTCCCAAGAAATACGTAATCAATTGTGTATCATTATCTAACTCGGCCTGAACCTCCTCAATTGTAGCAAGATCCTTGTCAACTCTGAAATTCTTAAACTTTGGATAATTTTTATTGAAATCATGGTATAAGCTGTCGAGCCTATTACTTAATGTAATTCTTTCATCAAGAAGATATCTATAAAAAGCCTTATCTGGCTTTCTCGCGCTCTTTTCAAAAAAGATGTCCATCTTAACTCGTTCCAGCTCCTTTTTAGTCCTTTGCTCCAAATCGAGTTTATCCTCCGGGATATCACCATAGGCTCTAAACTTAATTCCTTGTAAACCTTTTAACAAAGTCGTATTTCTGTTGGTCTCAGATAACTCAAATGCTTTTTGCAGGTATTTCTTATCCTTCGTTTCATGATAAAGTAACCAACAAAGTCCAAGATCCTTTTCAAAAATTTCTCTGTATTTGTTTGCAAAATCAATTCTTGAACGATCTGAGGAAAAATTACTCTGTGTATGTCTGATCAAGGCTGTCTTCTGATCTATCAACGTATAACTTTCAAGCAAATGCTTCATATCACGATCCTTTTCATAAGTTTCGAAATACGAATCACTCATCAAAACCAGGGAACCAATTGCCTGTATAGGGCCAATTATTTTTCCCAGGTCATCAGCGTCATAATCTGCCGCTTTTAAACTTTTCTCTACATAACTTAACATGAGAGACTTGTCCTCCTTTTTCTCATATAATTTAGCAAGTTGAAGATAATTTTCTGCCACTAAATCACTCGTTCCTCCGTAAATAGTATTGTTGGTTTGAAGAGATAACAATAGTAGTTCTTCTGCCTCATCTAAATGCATTCTTCTATTCAGATACAATTGAGCTAAAAAATTTCGTGCATTTGCCAAATATTGCCTGCTATTTATCTTTTTTCCTATTTCAATTGCCTTTTTATAATATTCCTCAGCCTGATCGTACTTTTTTACGAGTATATATGAATTTGCCAAATCGTAGTAGGTCTCGCAAGTCCATCTGTGAAACTCGCCATAGGTTGATTTTCTAATTTTAAGGTTTTTCTCTAATAAGTCTATTGCTTCTTCATATTTTTCTTCAGTTTCTAAAATATTGGCATAGGTGGTATAAACAAAAGTCATATTAGGATTAAACTCACCATAATATATCAAGCCCTTTTCCAGAGCCTTTTCAGCATAAATCTCAGATTTTACAACTTCCCCTGAATAAAAATAAATGAGTGCCATCCCAACATAGACATCAGATAGAAAATTTTCTTTTCTATCACTATTTAAAAGATGAGATTCCGCTTGCTTGTATAGCTCCATTGCTTTATCCGACTGGCCCAAATCATCATAAACCAGAGCGATATTATAAGCAGAAACAGCAAGAGCATGTGGATCTGTTTTTATTCTCTTTTTTATTTCAAAAGATTTCTCATAATAATAGGTGGTACTATCATAGTCAGCTTCAAAATAATGATTGATTCCTAAAGTATTGTAACTATCAGCTATGTTGAAACTATCCTTTAATTTTAAACTAATCAATAAAGATTGTCTGGCAAGATTTGAAGACGCTTCATAATCACCGAGATTTTGAACAATTTTCGCCTTAGTTTGGTAAGTTGTCGCAAAAAAGCTTTCCTCTGTTTGTTCTTTTTCTAATCTCGTTAATAGATGATTGAGGATGTTATTAGCCTCTTCAAAATTCCCTTGATGATTGAGTTCAGCAGCTTTCTTATTTTCAAGTAATACGTATTCCTTGTCAATTAATTGGGACCAACCCAAAGTTGGAAATATAAATAGTAAAAAAAGGTATGCTATTCGTTTCACCACAGTTAAATATCTCTGTATTAGACGAAGTAAATATATGTTAAGTTATCTATATCTGAAGTATTCATTTTTAGACATTAAGAATTCTCCCTTTCCTTGGCTATTTTATCAAGTTTTGCAAACCATACTTTACCAAATTTCCTTTCCAAGGCTTGCTTTACGAATTTGTAAACCGGAACGCCCAATTCTTTACCTAAACTACAGGCATCATCGCAAATCTCCCATTTGTCATAATTGACTGCGGCAAACTCACTATATTGTTTAATCCTTATGGGATACAAATGACATGAAACAGGTTTCTTAAATTTAATTTCTCCTTGATTATAGGCTTCCTCAATTCCGCATAGTGCCACCTTTTTTTCATCATAAATTACATAGGCGCAATCCGCTCCATTTATAAGGGGCGTTTCATGTTCACCTAGGTCATTTGTCGTATAAGTCCCCTGATTATCAATGGCTTCAAGTCCTTCCTTTCTTAGGTATTTTTTTAGAATTGGAAGAATTTCTTCCAATTCTTTTAACTCTTCTTTTTCCAAAGGAGCTCCTGCATCTCCATCCACACAACAAGCACCTTTACAAGCACTTAAATTGCAAACAAATTCCTTTTCAAGTATTTCCTCTGAAATAATTGTTTTGTCAAGTTGAAACATGGTCCTTTAATTAAATCTTTGGCAAAAGTACATTCTTTTTAACAATCGAACATCTATATAAATCTTTTGATCCCATTTTAAAAGATGAATCAGACAAAGGTTTTGAAATTATTAATCTGCATAAAAAAAATTGCTCTGGCATTGAATGTATTTTTCTAACTTTGCGCACATTTAAAATCATTTCAATGGATCTTAATTTTAAAGAAATCGTCACTGCAAGCATGGTATTATTCGCCGTAATAGATATCATAGGTAGCATTCCAATCATTATTGATCTTAGACAAAAAGTAGGGCATATCCAATCGGAAAAAGCATCGATAGTGGCCATGATAATTATGATCTTGTTCTTATTTGTCGGGGTGCAAATACTGAATTTGATTGGCATTGATGTATATTCATTTGCTGTGGCTGGTTCCTTCGTCATGTTCTTTCTTGCCCTTGAAATGATTCTCGGAGTTCAATTATATAAGGAAGATTCACCAGACACTGCGAGTGTTGTCCCTTTGGCTTTCCCTCTTATCGCTGGAGCGGGAACCATGACTACTATATTGTCATTAAAAGCTGAATTTCATACGGTTAACATTATTATCGCCATAGTGATTAACACAATATTTGTTTATGCAGTATTGAAATCCTCCACAAAAATAGAAAGGTTCATTGGCAAAGCAGGAATCAGTGTGGTAAGGAAAATATTTGGTGTTATCGTGATGGCTATAGCAGTAAAACTTTTTACTTCAAATATTCAAGGACTTTTTAATTAGATTTTATGGATTTCGACGTATTAATAATAGGTGGAGGTGTAGCTGGCATGTCGTGTGCTCTTGTATTAGGTTCGGCCGAATTCAAACCTTATGCGCAAGGTAAAAAAGTTGGTATCGTTATGCATCAAAAAGCTTGTTCTCTGGACGGTGCATTATTCAATAACGTATTAGGAATAGCCCCAGGAACAACTGGCAATGAAATATTGGAATCTGGTCGTGCACAATTAATCGAAACCTATCCGCATGTTGTTCAAATCAATAATGAAAAGGTCACAGAAGTAACTCCTTTTGATTCTGGATTTCTAATTAAGACCAATAAAAATTCGTATTCAAGTGCAATTGTTGTTGTTGCGGTCGGCCCTTCAAACTTATTCAACATTGAAGGATTAAAAAAATATGTTGAGCCACATCAAAACCTTCCAATCAAGAAAAATAGAATCCAGCTAAAAAACATAGATCATAAGGTGGTTGAAAACCTATATGTCGCTGGCGTTTTGGCGGGTTGGAGAAGTCAGTATGCCACGGCTGCCGGAAGCGGGGCTCATGTAGCCACTGAAATTCTAACACTCTGGAATGATGGACAAACCTCAATGGTTCATGATTCTGAACCTAAATAATCTTTCTTAAGGTTCTAAAGGATAACCTTCTTCATTTAATTTAACTACCCTTTCTAGCATATTATCTTGGGTGTTAACTATTTTAAAATAGGCATTAATATCAAAAATCTGTTGTGCAAAAAGCGCTTTTAAGTACAGTTTAAAATTCTCCTCTTCTTCTAGATTAAAAACGGCATATTCGGAAGGAATTGACTCCATATATTCATCGTATATATGACTATCTCTATCAAAATCATCAATAAATTTTTCTAAACTCCATCCATCAAATTCATCAACGTGCTGGTCGAAATATTGAAAAACAAAATCTCTGGATCTGCGATAGTGAAAATCAGGAAAGAACATCGTAGTGTCAATTGAAACAAATACGTCTGGAATAATTCCTCCACCACCATAAACTATTTTTCCCTTTGGTGTTTCAAACTTTAAGGAATCATTGACTTTTATACTATCGGCATTCATTAATTCTCCATTGTGATATCTTTTTTCAAAATCACTGAAATATTCACCTTTTCCCTTATTTTCATAAGGTTTCTGAATTGATCTACCGGTAGGAGTATAGTATCTTGAAACCGTTAATCTAACTGCAGATCCGTCACCTAGTTGCATTTCCTGCTGAACCAAACCTTTGCCAAATGACCTTCTTCCTACTATCGTTCCTTTGTCATTATCCTGTAACGCGCCAGCAACAATTTCACTTGCTGATGCAGAGGCTCCGTTAATCAAGACAAATACATGACCATCCTCAAAAACTCCTTTGCTTGTCGCAAAAGTTTCATCTATCTTATCTCTTTTGTTTTTAGTAAAAACAATCAGCTTACCTTCTTCTAAAAATTCATCAATGATTTTAGTAGCTACCTGTAAATAGCCACCAGGATTATGACGAAGGTCCAAAACCAGTTTCTTCATTCCTTTATCCAATAAATCATCCAAGGCCGCCTTAAATTCGTCATAAGTGGTAGCGGCAAATTTATTGATCTTGATATAGCCAAGGTCCTCATTTAACATGTAAAAAGCATCTACACTTTTTATAGGAACTTCTCCCCTAGTAATTGTAAAAGGAAGGTTCTTTTTTTCTGATTTTCTATACACGATGAGGTCGACTGAGGTGTCAGGTTTTCCTTTCAGTGTTTTGAGTATATATTCATTGTTAATCTCTTTCCCATAAAGGGTATCGTTATTAGCAATTAATATGCGATCACCAGCTTTAATTCCCGCCTTTTTACTCGGTCCGTTTTCAAGCACTTTTACAACCGTTAAGGAATCTTTATGCATTTTAAACTGTATTCCGATCCCAACAAATTTACCGTTCATCGACTCAGATACCTGCTCCAATTCCTTGGCTGAAATATATACCGAATGTGGATCTAATTTATCCAGCATGTTTTTAATAGTACCGTCTAACAGGCTATCAGTATCCACTTCATCTACATATTCATACTGAATATAATCTATCAGTCTCTTGATTTTTCTTTCCTGTGGCGTACCGCCGAAAAAGGTAATCCTCTTTTTTTGATAGTTGAGAGATGTCCCTAAAAAGATCCCCAAAGCAATTGAAACTGCAATGATCAAAGGGAGAAATATTCTGGTTTTTCTATTCATTTATTGGTAAATATAAAATTTCAATATTGGCTTTTCTCAAAAAGTCAATTCCCGATTCATCCTTATAAGCATTTGCATAAACTACTCTTTTTATGCCCGATTGATGAATCAGTTTACTACAGTCTTTACAGGGAGACAGGGTAATGTAAAGGGTTGCTCCTTGACATGCCTGGGTGGAAGAAGCAACTTTTAATATGGCATTTGCCTCAGCGTGCAAAACATGCCATTTTGTGCTCCCATCATCATCTTCACAGCAATTATCGAAACCTGTTGGTGTTCCATTATATCCATCAGAGATGATCATTTTTCCCTTAACGATCAGAGCTCCTACTTGTTTTCTTTTACAGTGGGATAGTTTCGACCATTCTTTGGCCATTTTCAAATAAGCCTGGTCATACCTTCTCTGTTTTTTATCCGTCATTCGTCTTATCTATCGTATATGAATCCTTGATAGCGAAAATATAAAACTTTCAAATGAAAGGTGTTAAAAAACTATCAAAATTTAAACGTGCTAAAAGTATTCATGCAATTAAGTCTGGCATACTATTGTATTCAAAATCAGTGCCATAATCACAAGAAGCGAATATTGATCTAGATTTTAAACCTAATTTTAGAAAAAAGATCCCAAAGAACTATTCCGCAACTAACTGAAATATTCAAAGAATGCTTAGTTCCAAATTGAGGAATCTCTATGCAATGATCTGAATGATCAACCACATTTTGAGCTACTCCTTTAACCTCGTTACCAAAAATAACCGCATATGTTTCTCCAGAAATCGGCATAAATTGCTCTAATGAAGTACTCTTTTCAGCTTGTTCAATCGCAACAACTTTGACATTCCTGTCATGAAGTTCTTTGATCAAATTATCGGTACTTTCAAAATACTCCCAATCAACTGAATCGGTTGCTCCAAGGGCCGTTTTGTGAATTTCCTTATGAGGAGGCTTAGCAGTAATACCGCACAAATAGATTTTTTTTATCAGAAAAGCGTCTGCAGTTCTAAAAACAGATCCAATATTATTTAAACTTCTGATATTATCTAGAATGACAACCAAAGGTATTTTCTCTGATGCTTTAAATTGTTCAACATTCAATCTATTTAATTCACTGTTCTTTAATTTCCGCATATTTTGATCTTCTTACTTATTGCGAAATTAAAAAATCAATTTAAGGAAGGCTCCTTACTACTGGTTTATATTTAAAATAGATTTAAATTAGCTAAAACATGACTTTTATCATAGTATTCCGATAGGGTTAATTGTTTTTTAACATTTTTTTCATGTTAATACCCGTTGATATTAGTATTTTAGCGCTTCTTAATTTGAATAATTATTATGATCAGCACCTTAAATCATTCTGGCATTGAAAAATTAAATCAACAGTATGACACTTTAAGCGTCTATAAAAGAGTTGAACAATTATATCTAGATTTTGACGCAAAAGATATTATGATAACTTCAGCTTTTGCTGCGACTTCAGCTTTTTTACTAAAGGTTTTTTCTGACGTAAATAAAGACCAGGTAATTTACTTTATTGACACTGGCTATCATTTTAAAGAAACGCTTATCTATAAAGAATATCTTACCAAATTATATGACCTTAATGTGATTAGCATTAAAGCCGACCCGAAGGAGTATGAATTTTCAAAAGAGAATCAACTTTGGGCGAAAAATCCTAATCGCTGCTGTCATATCAATAAAGTCAAACCTTTAGATCATATTAAAAAAGATTATAAAATATGGGTGTCTGGATTGATGAAATGGCAAAGTGATCATCGAAATAGTTTACAAATTTTTGAAGAAAAAGAGACCCTCTTGAAATTTTATCCTCTGCTTGATATTGATTATTTAGAAAGAGATCAGTTTATTAAAGACCACCACCTCCCTTTTCATCCCTTAAAGTCTAAGGGCTATTCTTCAATAGGATGTTTTCATTGTACTGTTCCTGGAGACGATCGACATGGGAGATGGAACAATTCTCCTAAAACTGAATGCGGTTTGCATCTTTAATGAGTTACCAAAAAAAGAACTTTTATGATTTCATCTTGTATTTGACCTTATGCAATTTCCTTATTCTTATTAAAATTATATCTTTGCCTTCCTGTCCGCAATTTCAAATGTGGATAAAGAATATTTACTAAAAAAAAATTACAGTTGGCGAAGGCAAAAGCGAAAAAAGTTACCCCCTTGATGTTGCAGTATAACAATATCAAAACCAAGTATCCTGACGCTTTATTACTTTTCCGTGTTGGTGACTTTTATGAAACTTTTGGTGAGGATGCTAAGATCGCTGCGAAAATACTCGGCATTGTTCTTACAAAAAGGGGCGCAGGGTCGGAAAGCGAAACTGCACTGGCAGGATTTCCTCATCATTCTCTGAATACTTATTTACCTAAATTGGTAAAAGCCGGAAAGCGTGTTGCGATTTGTGACCAACTCGAAAATCCGAAGCTCACCAAAACTATTGTCAAAAGAGGCGTTACTGAACTTGTCACTCCGGGAGTTTCATTAAATGACGAAGTTCTGCAATCTAAAAGCAACAACTTTTTAGCTGCCCTTCATTTCGGTAAGAAAAGAATTGGAATATCATTTCTGGATGTTTCTACAGGAGAATTCATCACTTCTCAGGGCAACAAGGATTATATTGACAAATTATTACAAAACTTCAATCCCAGCGAAGTACTACTACAAAAAAATTGTAAAGCAAACTTTAACGACTTCTTTGGTAGTCAGTACTATACTTTCTATCTCGATGATTGGATTTTTCATGAAGACGCTTCAAACGAAATACTTACCCAGCATTTTAAAGTGAGTTCTTTAAAGGGCTATGGCATTGATGACCTTCATGAAGGCATCATCGCATCCGGCGTGATATTGCACTATTTATCAGAAACACAGCATCATAAACTGGAGCATATATCCAATATTCAAAGACTTGCTGAAAACGATTTTGTTTGGATGGATAGATTTACGATTCGGAACTTAGAATTGTATCAGGCCAATACGCCTGGAGCTGTAACACTAATAGATGTCATTGACCATACGATCTCTCCAATGGGAGGAAGGTTATTAAAAAGGTGGCTTGCCTTGCCGCTAAAGAATATTGATGACATTAAAAACCGTCATGATACTGTAAAGTATTTTATCCAGAATGACGCCTTTCTTGACGCTCAGAATGAGCAAATTAATCAGATAAGTGATCTAGAAAGATTAGTGTCTAAAGTGGCTACCGGAAAAATTAATCCGAGGGAAGTTGTTCTCTTAAAAAACTCTTTAGAATCATTAATCCCAATTAAAGAAGCAGCTTTAAAAAGCAATCATGAGTCTCTTGTATCTCTGGCAGAAGGAATTGATCCCTTACTGGATTTAATTTCTAAAATCA
>CAYMKR010000020.1:0-17306 GCA_964390865.1 uncultured Flavobacteriaceae bacterium
GCAGTTACGTTTGCAGTGTTGATTTTAACACCATCTGTAAGATCAACAGTTACAAATTCAAAATCTGGTCCACCAGGAATTCCAGGAAGCAAAGTTGGTACATCTCCATTAGTTAACTGGTCAGAAGTTACAGCACCACCTACAATGTGATACGTAACAATTTCTTTCAATAATTCTACTGGGATGTCATCAATGCTTGCTTTTCCTAAAGCGGCTAACACACCTTCAAAAGCAGCATTAGTTGGAGCAAATACAGTAAGGTCTTGTGTTGGATCACTGGCAGCAGCTAATAAATCAGAAAGTTCTGGTTTTGCAAGAGCGCTCAATAAAATTGTGTGGTCAGGGCTTCCAGCAACGATCATAGCAAGTGTTTGTGCATAAAAATCTTCTGGGATCAACACTTCGTCAATGATGTGAATGACTCCGTTTGAAGCTTCTATATCTGCCTCAGTTACGTTAGAAGTACCGTTTAAGGTTACGCCGCCACCTGAAACATTGACCTCTACTGTTTGACCTGATAAAAGCGTTGTAACAGGTCCGTTTGTCAAGTCTCCTGACATCACATTAGCAAGTACAACATGATATTGTAATAAAGAAGTTAACAGAGATGGTGTAGCTATAATGTTATTCAAAACATCCGGATCTAACTTTTGGAATGCAGCATTAGATGGTGCAAAAACCGTAAATGGTCCATCACCTGAAAGCGCACCAGCAAGATCTGCAGCAACAATTGCATCAACTAGTATACTTAATTCTGGGTTACCTTGTGCAACCTCTACGACAGTTTTTCCGGAATCTCCTCCGTTGTCGTTGTCATCGTCATCACTACAACTTACAGTAAATAGTGGAATGGCCATAAACAATACGGCCATTGTAATTTTTTTTAAATAATTCATTTGGATAAAATTTTTCATTGTTCAACATTAATTTATTAAAGTTCGACAAAGATAAATAAAAAAACACTTACTGTCCAAGAAAAACTTAAAAAAAGTGAACAAACAAAATATAATTGCCCGTTTTACTTGCTTTTTAGATATATATTTATTTATATTTGTCCATGTTTACATTTGAAACATCTAGACAGTTAATCAATAAAACAATAAAATATGATAACATATTCGGTAGCGCAAGTTGAAGCATTAACAGGGATAAAGGCGCATACCTTGAGGATTTGGGAGCGCAGGTATGACTTTTTGGATCCGAAACGAACGCCAACCAATATCAGATACTATTCGGATGAACAATTGAAGCTGCTTCTTAATTTTGGGATTTTAGTTAGAAATGGCTATAGAATTTCTAAATTGAACAAGATGACTGACGAACAGGTTTATGAAGAAGTCACCAAAGTTCTCGCTGATCCAACTTCTGAATCAAGTGATGAAATGAAAGGCTTGACACTGAGTATGCTTGAGATGAATGAAGAAGATTTTGATAATATATTTGAGAGACAAGTTATAAGGAAAGGTTTTTTAAGAACTATTACTGAAACAATTTATCCATTTTTACAATACGTAGGTGTTTTGTGGACCACCAATAAGGCAATGGTAGCTCAGGAGCATTACATATCAAATTTAATCAGGCAGAAACTAATTGCTGCGATTGAACGTTTGTCTATCCCTCAAAAGGGCTCTCCTTCTTTGGTTCTCTTTCTATTAGAAGGTGAGGAGCATGAGATAGGTTTGTTGCTGGCAAGTTTTATGGCTAAAGAAATGGGGTGGAAAGTGTATTATTTGGGTCAAGGTGTTCCGGTTGTGAATATTAAAAAAGTGATCGATATAGCTGAGCCTAATTTGATGATGACTATGTTTGTAACGCCTAAGGTTAATAAGGTTAATAATTTCATAGGCGCGATTTTGGAGGGTAACAATGTTCCTTTTGTAATCTCGGGAAGCACAGAAAATCTGATTGCTGTAACTGATTCAGATCGACTCCTTAAGGTTTCTGGCCCTGATGAATTTCAGGGTCATTTAGCTAGGATTCAAGGCGTTCTTTAACTTTTTTTTAATGACTTTAAGCTGTTTAAGCTTCTGATTAAAAAAAAATATTTTCTTTTTTTCTATTTATTGTTATAAATTAACGAACCTATTTAAGGTTCTTATTCTGAATTTTGAAATCAAGATTGTGTTTTAAGGGAGGTCTCTATTCGTGTGTTTTAGTTTTCAATGATCTATATATAGCGACTTCTTGTTGTTTATAAGAATTCAGATTTAAAATAATTACAGGTATACAATTCAAAGGTTAAACAAAAATGTTTATTAAATTTAAAAAAAAGTTAGACAAAAATTCTGTTTTTACAACTAAATCGATTAATTTTGTTCCCTATGAGTGAAAAAGTTACGGTTATCGGTTCAGGTTTTGCATCTATTTCGGCTGCTTGCTATTTGGCGAAGTCAGGATACGAAGTCAATGTATATGAAAAGAATGCTCAACTAGGTGGTAGGGCTAGGCAATTTGTGAACCAAGGGTTTAAGTTTGATATGGGTCCAACCTGGTATTGGATGCCTGATGTTTTTGAAAGGTTTTTTGATGATTTTGATAGAAAACCTTCAGACTATTATGATTTGGAGAGATTAGGTCCTGCGTACAGGGTTTATTTTGATCAAGATGATTATATAGATATTTCTGATGATTTGGAAGAGATAAAGCAAACTTTTGAACAAGTGGAGCCAAATGCAGCAGAGGCATTAAGTCAGTTTTTAAAGAAAGCCGAAAAGAATTATGAGGTAGCCATTAAAGATTTGGTTTATCAACCTGGTCTAAGCCCTTTGGAACTTGTTTCAAAGGATACAATTTTGGAGGTCCCACAATTTATATCTACCATACATGACGTAGCGAAAAAGAAATTTAAAAGCCCAAGATTAAGACAAATCATTGAATTTCCTGTTCTTTTCTTAGGTGCTAAGCCATCCATGACACCCGCATTTTACAGTTTTATGAATTTTGCTGATCTAAGTCTTGGAACCTGGTACCCTAAAGGTGGTATGAAATCAGTAGTTGATGGAATGATTCAGCTTGCTGAAGAACTAGGGGTTATATTTCATATGAATGCCAATGTTTCGAAAATAGTAACGAATTCAGATCAAAAAGTATCTGGAATTATCATAAATGATAAGGAGTTTCCTGTGAACCTCCTTGTTTCAGGTGCTGATTATGCGCATACTGAAAGTTTGATGTTGAAAGAAAATAGGATGTATAGCGATGCTTATTGGAAGAAAAAAGTAATGGCACCATCCTCATTATTATTCTATGTAGGTCTAGATAAAAAAGTAAAGAATGTTTTACACCATACCTTGTTTTTTGATGTATCATTTGATGATCATGCCAAAGCAATATATGACAATCCGGCTTGGCCAAAGGAGCCACTTTTTTACGCAAGTTTTCCTAGCATAACTGATAAATCTGTTGCCCCAGAAGGAAAAGAAGCCGCTATATTTCTGATCCCGTTGGCTCCAGACCTTGAAGATACCAAGGCCTTAAGAGAACAGTATTTCAATATTATTATTGATAGACTTGAAAATTTGACAGGCCAAGAAATAAGGTCATCCATCATATTTAAAGAGTCTTATTGTGTGCAGGATTTTAAAGATGATTATAATTCATTTAAAGGGAATGCCTATGGTATGGCAAATACTTTGATGCAGACTGCATTTTTAAGGCCTAAATTAAAAAGCAAAAAAGTTAAAAACTTGTATTTCACAGGTCAATTAACAGTCCCTGGACCTGGAGTTCCGCCTGCATTAATCTCGGGGAAATTAGTTTCTGACCTTCTAATAAAAAACAATTAATATGAAAGAATTATTTGACAACCTATCTTATCGATGCTCCCATAGGGTGACTGCGATGTACAGTACCTCTTTTTCACTTGCTGTAAAAATGTTGTCGCCCAAAATCCAAAAAGATATTTATGCGATATACGGCTTTGTAAGGTTTGCGGACGAAATTGTTGATTCCTTTCATGACTATGATAAGAAAGTGCTTTTGGATGAATTTGAAAAGGATCTTTACAATTCAATTGAGAGAGGCATTAGTCTAAACCCTATTTTAAATTCGTTTCAGCACGTGGTCCGAAAGCATAATATCGATCACGTTATGATTGATCATTTTATGAAAAGTATGAGGGCCGATTTAAATAAGCAAGAGTATGAAAGCATTCAGGAGTATGAAGATTATATTTATGGATCGGCGGATGTTGTTGGATTAATGTGTTTGAAGGTTTTTGTTCAAGGAGATCAAAAAAGGTTTGAGGAGTTAAAAGATCCGGCGATGAAGCTAGGAAGTGCATTCCAAAAGGTTAATTTTCTTAGAGATTTAAAAGATGATACGGAAAATTTACAACGCTCGTATTTTCCACATATTCATGGTGGTGTTATAGATAGAGCTGCTAAGGATGAAATAATAGCTGAAATTAACGACGATTTTCATGAAGCCTATATTGGGATAAAAAAATTGCCCATGGAGGCAAAGTTTGGAGTTTATACAGCCTATGTGTATTATAAAAAGTTGTTGAGGAAGTTAAATACTGTTGAAGCTAGTGAAATTAGAGAAAAAAGGATAAGGATAAGTAATCCTATGAAAATGTTCCTCTTGACTAAATCTTTTGTGAATTACAAGCTAAATTTGCTTTGAGAGTTAAAAATTTCATATTAATTTTAATCTTTGTATCCTTAATGTCAAATTCACAAGTAAGCGATTCTCTTAAAACGCTTAGAAAGGAGTTTCAGCAAGTTGATAGCGAGGAAGATATTGATAAAATATTAGCCTTTAATTCTATTGGTATTGGCCAAAGTGAGCTACAAATAATTAATGCTTATCAGGCGGCAGGTACATGTATGATGGCTAATTATGTTTCTTCCCCTATGTCAAAATTACAATATTTTAATCAGGGAAAAGCTGAATTGGAGGAGTTGATTGAAAATAACAAGGGTGTAGAAAAGGTTTATTTGAGATTGTTGATTCAATTAAATGTACCTAAAATTCTGAATTATCACAAGAATATAGAAGGAGATATCCGTTATTTGCAAGAACATATGGTTAAGGCTGATATAGAAGATGCTTTCAAATATATTATGATTAAAAATCTTGTGAGTATTACTAAAAAAGAGGAACTCAAAGAAGCGTTGTTAAGTATACAAGTTTTAGATGAGTGCTAACGAAAATTGAAGGAAAATGATTTTGTTTATTACAATTTTGATTACAACTGTAATTATGGAAGGTGTTGCTTGGGGTATGCATAAATATGTAATGCATGGTTTGTTTTGGAATTTACATGAAGACCATCATGTAAGAGATAACCATGATTCGTTTTTAGAAATGAATGATTCATTTTTTGTTTTTTTCGCTGTGATTTCGATAACAGCTTTTGCTTTGTGGTCAATCTTCGGATGGCAAATTAGTCTTGGTATTGGTATCGGTGTATTTATTTATGGTGTTATTTATTTTGTAATTCACGACCTTTTTATTCATCAAAGGATAAAAATCTGGAGAAAGACTAAAAACCCCTATTTATTGGCCTTAAGAAGGGCTCATAAAATTCATCATAAGCACTTAGGTAAATATGAAGGGGAATGCTTTGGGATGTTATGGGTTCCTATGAAATACTATCAAGGAAAATATTAAACTATGTTACTTTAACTTTGATTAGACATTCTTTCTTTGTCTTTGCTATTTAGAGTTTAGTTTCACCCAACATTGCTCTTTACTGGGAGTGGAGGGCGTTGCTTCTGGCCTTAATATTATCATAGTCACCTTTATTCTTTGGGATGTTTATTTTACAAAATAAGGTTATTGGGAATTCAATCAAGTTAATCTCTCTGGAATTTATTATTTACAATTACCTGTCAGGGAATGATCGTTTTTCAGATGCATACCTTATGCTTAGGTATTGACTAATATTTCTATCTTGGAGATGAATTCGAACCTTTCATTATCTGATAAGATGGCAAAAAGAATTTCAATATTCTTATTTGCAATTTTTGTCATTTTACTCCTTATTAATGATAAGACTCATACCACAAGGATATTATTTTTGCCATCATTGTTATTGCTATTGTTATAAAGTCCAATTCAAAATTATTAAGGTCTTTTTATATTACTTTTCCCTTTATGTTGACCCCTTTTTTTATAGGAAATGGGATTTTATCAGGCAGAGGAAAAGAGGGTAATGTTGTTTGGTATAACAATGAACAATATTTGGGAATTAGACCGGGTATGATTACGGTTGAAGATACAGCCTATGGATTCTCACTTATTTTAATGAATCTCTTCCTTTTTTATACATTTAAAACCAAGCCAAGCATACAAAATACGGATTAACTGACATTTGTTAAATCTATAGTATCATTGTTAGGTGCTGGTGTTGTACACCTACTTCTTCAAATATTGCTCCATAGGAATTAAAGCCTAAAGCTTCGTAAAATGATGTGACATCAGCTCTTGAATGGATGTCTATTTCAGAAATTCTTTGTGTTTTTGCAAATTTTATTAGGGTATTAACAAGTTGTTTGCCAACACCTTTTCCTTGCCAGTTTTTATCCACGGCCATTTGTATGAGCTGACTTTTGCCAAGTGTTTGGTCCAATTGGACAAGAAGCACACAACCAACGATTTTAGAATTAGATACTGCAGCAAAGTGCCAAGAATTAGAATCATACATTTCCCATCCAAAATCAGGGATACCGATAGGACGTAAAAGAATTATATTTCTCAGCTCCCTTTCATCTTGATAGAGAGGATGCTGCATATCTATTCTTATAATTTTCAGCATGATCTTGAAACTAGCACATGATTAATCTATTGATATTAGTTGCTCTAAAACTTTTATATTTTCGTTTAAGGCAATATCCTTAGCTTTTTTGGCATATATCAAGTTCAATCTGTCTTGATGCCTCTCTGTTATTTTGTGTCTAACCATTTTTAGGGTAGAGTTAATGAGCTGATTCTCTTCTGTAAACTCTTCTTTTATAATTTGAAAATTGGATGGAATCCATTTTCCTGGAAACTTACCTTTGAATTCTTTTTGTTTTGAAAACAATAATATTTCTTCTTTGAGTCTAGTGTTGACGGCTTCCAAAGTTTTGATATTCTCCTTTTTTATGATTTCCTGAACAGCATTTTTATTCAACGTGATTAAGGCGCTTGTAAATTTTTGATGATCATTATAAATCATAATTTGATGTATGCATGAGGAACTGCTAACGATAGCCTCTTCAATCTCTTCAGGAGAGTACTTTTCACCATCCTCGGAGATGAGAAGGGCTTTTTCTCTTCCAACAACCACCAAGAAATCATCCTCATCCATATAGCCTAAATCACCAGTATGCAACCATCCGTTTTTAATAGTCTCAGCGGTAGCATCATCATTTTTATAATAACCCTTCATGACATTGTCACCCTTTATAACAATCTCACCTTTTATTCCAGTAGCTAGCTCTTTGCCATTATCATCACAAATTTTACAGCTTATACCTTCAAGTACTTTACCCGAGGTCCCCATCTTATGATTAAAAGGAGTATTTGTTGAAATTATAGGTGTCGCTTCTGTCAAACCATAACCTTGGTATACCGGAACACCAATTGCTTTGTAGAATTGCTGTTGTTTGATGTCGAGTAAAGCACCGCCACCTACTAAGAATTCAATTTTAGGACCAAATATTAGTCTAAGTTTTTTGAATATTAATTTCTCAGCCAATAACATGTTGAAGTAAGTGCTGGTTTGAACAGATATTCCAGGTTTGTAAAAACCATCTCCATTTCTTTTGATTGCGGCTTCTATACCTCTGTTAAAGATACCCTCAACGACGCCACCTTTGGCTTTAATTCCTTCTTTGAATTTTTGAATAAAGTTACTGGTAAGTGCCGGAACAGTGAGTAAAAAATTTGATTCTGCTTCAATAAGATTAGTCGGAATGTTCTTTAGGGCATTAACACCTCCGCCTCTGGCATCAACAAAGTGAAGAGAAAGTCCTTTTACCAGCGCTGTATAGATTCCAACGGTGTGGGCGAAAGAGTGATCTGTGGGTAAAATGAGAAGCGTTGAAATTTTTTCTTTAATTTGAAAGGTAGCAACAGCTGCATTACTATTAGAATAATAATTTAAATGTGTCAGCATGATTCCCTTTGGATTCCCTGTAGTACCTGAAGTGTAAGAAATGGTGACTACTTGGTCTTCTTTGGTATTTTTTTCAATTTCGGAAAGGTTTGCCTCGTTTTCATCCATTTTTTTTGCACCATCCCTGTAAAGATCTTCAACAAAAATAAGGTCAAGTTCATTAAAACCGTATTTCTTACATTGCTTGCTTATTTTTTCAGAAGGTTTGTCAAGAAGGACTAAACGCAGCGATTTATTTTGGTATTTATCCCAATGACTGATGACCTTTTCTAAAGTGTTTTCAGAAATGATAAATAAACAGGCATCAGAATGATTGACTCTGAATGGAACTTCTTCAGGAAGCAATTTTATGGAGAGCGGAACCGAAATGGCTCCAGCGTAAAGTGCAGCGAATTCAGCAATGATCCAGTCGGTTTTAGCTTCTGATAAAATTGAAATTTTATCATCGGTTTTTATTCCCAATCCGAGAAACCCAGAAGCCAGTTGTCTTGCCTTGATCTTTGCATCGCTAAATGAAGTTCTGACCCATCCTTGATCACTTTTAGTGCTTAAATAAGGATCATTTGCATATTTGATAACAGCTCGATCGAGCATTGAATAAACCGTTCTTTGACTCATCTTTTTGAATAAATTGTGATACAAAAATACCTTTTTTTGTGAAATTGCCCATCCTCATAAAATGATTAACTTTGAAAGCCTTATTCATTCTTAATCTATATGCATATTCATCCGCACAAAGCACTGGACAAATTAGAAAAATCTAGTGATGAATTTAGAGAATTGTTCAGACATGGTTCTTTGTCTGTAGAGGTCTATAAACCAGATAAAGAAGATAAGCAAACGCCTCATGACAGAGATGAGATTTATGTAATTATCTCAGGGACAGGGACGTTTTTGAATGCAGACAGAAGTAGCGAATTTAGTCCCGGAGATTTTCTGTTTGTAAAGGCAGGAGTGACGCATCGTTTTATTAATTTTACATCAGATTTTTCCACATGGGTTTTTTTCTACGGACCTGTGGGTGGAGAATAAATTAAATATTGAGATCAATGACAATACCAAAATTCTTATTAGGTGACAATACAGATCATCCGGATGATATTTTTATCATACATACTGAATATCCTCAATTCATTATCAATCTTCTTAACGATGATATCGAATGGATGGATGAGTTACGAGGAGACGAAACCGAGATCGCTAATGAAATAGCGAGAATAATAGAGGAGTCAAGCGAGTTTTATGATAGAGAAATGGAAAGGTATACAGAGGACTAACGGCTGTTATTTTTTGGCTTTTTTAACCAATTCAATTTGTGATATATCTGTTTTGGCAGTGAAGAGACCATAGTTTATTGTCGCAGTATTTTTTTCTATTTTTTCTATGGTGCCTTTTGCATTTCCATCAACAAGACGGACGGTGTCATTAATATTGAATTGATAATCCTTGATAAAGAGGGCCTTTTCTCTTAGAACAATTTCCTTTTTAATTCTGATTTTTTTTACCTCAGGCAGTACTTCTTTTTCAATTTTTTTTAGCGCCTCTTCTTTGAGTAATTGTCTTTGCTTGAGCTCTTTATTAATCTTGGTTCTTTCCCGTTTCGATAAAGGCTTCTCCTTAAGCTCATTTTTCTTATTCAATTCTATATTGATCTTATTCTTATTAATCTGTTCGAATTTGGTCTGTTCAATCAATGACCACTTCGTAAAACCGTCTCTTAATTCTTTTTTGTTTTTTGTCTGGAAGAATTTATTTAATATTTCATTTATTTTTCTTCCGAAGGAGAGCATTTTTTGATTGTGGTCATATAAATCTTGAAAGCTTTCAATTTTATCCTGAATCTTTTGCTGTTGCAACAAAAGTTTATCAGAACCTGCCTTAGCATTTGCCTGTTCTTTGACTAATCCATCTGCTTTTTTTTGTAATTCGTTTCTTTCTTTTTGCAGCTTTGCGATCGTTTTATCAAGTCTTATTTTTTCTCTCTCAACTTTTTTCTTGGCTCTGTTAATGAGTCGAAATGGAATCCCATTTTTTTGAGCCACTTCAAATGTGAAAGAGCTCCCGGCCTGACCAGTATGTAATTTAAATAAAGGCTCTAAAGTTGATTGATCAAATTGCATGTTCGCATTGGTCACATTTTCTAATTCACTTGCGAGTACCTTAAGGTTAGAATAATGTGTTGTTATGATCCCATATGCTCCTTTTTCATAAAATTCTTCAAGAAATACTTCTGCCAAAGCTCCTCCAAGTTCAGGATCACTACCCGTTCCGAATTCATCAATCAAGAATAGGGTGTTGTCATTACATCGTTTAAGGAAATTCCGCATGTTCTTTAGTCGGTAGCTATAGGTACTAAGTTGATTTTCAATTGATTGATTGTCTCCAATATCAGTGAGAACTTTATCGAAAATACTGACTTCACTTCTTTCATGGACAGGAATCAAGATCCCACTTTGTATCATTACTTGAAGTAATCCTATTGTTTTTAGTGTAATACTTTTACCTCCGGCATTAGGTCCTGATATAACAATGATTTGTTGAGATTTATTCAATTCCAAGGTTTGAGATATGGTAGATATACCTTTTTGCTTGTTCTCTAACCAAAGTATGGGATGGTAAGCATCCTTTAAATATATTTTTTTGTCTCTGACAATTTTGGGTAAACATGCATTAATGTATTGTGCATATTTGGCCCTGGCCCCAATACTGTCTAAATGGGTAAGATAATCTTGATAGTTAATAAGCAAAGGTGTATATGGGCGAATGTCATTGGTTAAATTTTTAAGTATTTTGACGACTTCTTCTTGTTCCTCATATTTAATATTTTGTAGTTCTCTAGATAGTTGCAAAGTGGCTTCAGGGGCTATATATACAATACTTCCTGTTTTAGAATTACCCATAATGGCTCCATTAACCTTTCTGCGATGCATGGCTTGAACAGCTAAGACACGCTGGTTATCTACAACTGATTCTCGAATGTCATCGAGATATCCTAATGACGAATAACGGGCTAAGGCCTTGTTAAAACTGCCACCCAATTGCCCTCTTATTTTATTGATATCTTTTCTTATTTGTCGCAAAGAGGAGGAAGCATCGTCAACTACTTCACCAAAAGGTGAAATCAAACCCTTGATTTTGCTACTAAGAAATTTATTAAATTCAATATTTTCTGATTGCTCAAAAAGAGAAGGATAATATTCTTTGAATTTCTTATAGAATAAAAGTAAATTATTAATGTTCTCAGAGATCGAAGAGATTTTTATAAAAGCAGTCCCTTCCAGAAAACTATCTTCAATACCTAATAAAGAGATTTCCGTTGATATTTCTTCAAAATAGTGATTGGGTATTCTATTTTCATTTTGAAAGGAATAGAGATATTCATTTACTTGATATAATTCAGACTTTAATTGCAAAGATCTATTGATTGGTCTTATTCTTTTGACCCTTTCTCTCCCTAATTCAGAAATGCAATACCCTTCGATGCTCTCCAATACTGTGGAAAATTCGAGGTCAATTAAGGTTTTATCTGTTATATGATGTGCCAAAGTCTTAAATTTGTCAGGCAAAAATAACCAAATTTATACTATGAACATAAATATTTCGGACAGCTGGAAATCTATTTTAGAGGAAGAATTTAAAAAGGAATATTTTGGCTCATTGATCGATTTTGTCGAGAATGAATATAACAAGCAGACTTGTTATCCAAATGAGAATGAAATATTTGCCGCTTTCAATCATTGCTCGTATGAAAAAGTAAAAGTGGTTATCATTGGTCAAGATCCTTATCACGGAGAAGGGCAGGCCAATGGACTTTGTTTTTCTGTTCATGATCATATGAAACATCCACCCTCACTTGTCAATATATTTAAAGAATTGGAAACTGACGTGGCTAAGTCGTACCCAGAAAGCGGAGATTTAAGTCATTGGGCTGCGCAAGGTGTTTTGCTTTTGAATGCCACCTTAACAGTTCGATCAGGAGAAGCTGGCTCTCACCAGAAAAAGGGGTGGGAGACTTTTACAGATGCCATAATACAGTTATTATCAGATAAAAAGGAACACGTTGTTTTTTTGTTATGGGGCGGCTTTGCACAAAAAAAAGGAAAAAAAATAAACCATTTAAGGCACAAAGTTTTGATTTCGGGACATCCTTCACCCTTAAGTGCAAATCGAGGGTATTGGTTCGGGAATAGGCATTTTAGCGCTGTTAATCAGTATTTAAGAGAAATAGGTGCTAGAGAATTAGATTGGTAAACAACTTATTTAAGTCGTTTCTTAGTTTCTATTTTTTTGTATCCCCACTCAACAAAATAGGCAATTAAAAAGATACATATTACTGTATATACCCCAACCGGATTGCTGTTAAATTGTTGCCAGAAAAGGGCTGCTAAGGCAACTATGCAGAAACTGAAGCCGAGTATAGAAATTAACTTATTGGAATGTGTCTTTGAGGCTAATCTATAGTTAGCAAGATTTACCAAAGCAAAAATCCAAAGGAAACCAGCACTGCCAGCCGTCGATATACTTTCAAGATTTAATGAATTAGCAAGTATCAAGGTAAGAACGGAAGTCAACAATAATCCTATGGGTTGATTCCAGCAAATTTTTGTGAACTCATGTGGCAATTCATCATCTTCTGCAAGCTCATAATTGACCCTACTTCCTCCATAAAGAGTGGCATTAATGGCTGAAAATGTTGAAATCAGGGCGGTAATACTAATAATTATAAAACCAATTTTTCCTAAAACTGGTTCAGCAGCCACTGCAAGAACATATTCTTGCGCTTTACCTATTTCGTCAAAAGATACTGAGCCTACTGTGATAATAGCAATGCAGACATAAAGAATTACCACCGCTCCAGTAGAAAAATAGAAGGCTTTGCCAATATTTTTCTTTGGGTTTTTTAGATTGGGAATTGCATTGGCAATCAGCTCAAACCCTTCATATGCAACAAATATAACCATGCCACCGCTTATAATATTCAAGGGTTTTTCCCAATGAGAAGGCGTCAACTGGAATAACTGATCACTAGTCGTTAGTCCGTAAGCGCCGATTATAATGAATCCAATTAAGATGATCATTTTTGTAAATACAGCAATAGATTCTGCTATACTCACAGCTTTGAAACTGATGTAGTTAAGGGCAGTTGAAAATATAACTATTGCTGAGAGTAACAGGTGTTTGTCAGTTACATAGCTTCCGGTAATTTCAATCATTTTGGCCCCATATGATCCAAAAGCTGATGCATATAGTGATAACATGATGATATAACTCAACCAAAGTAGATTATTGGTACCACCACTAAAGGTGTTTTTTCCAAAGCCTCTATTGATAAAGTTAACCGTTCCGCCGGCAGAGGGGTATTCTTTTGACAATTGCACATAGGAGTAGGAGGTAAGCATGGCTATTATTCCAGCAATTAAAAATGCTATTGGAGTGGCGCCTTTGCTAAGTTCTACGGCAAGACCCAGAACAGCAAAAATTCCTCCACCAACCATTCCACCGATTCCGATGGCGATGGCGTCTTTGAGTCCAATTTCGTTCTTATCTTTCACGGATAGATGTTAGTTCAAACAATTTACTAATTATTAAGATCTATTTTAAGTATTATAAATAATAACATGATTAGCAGTCGATAGGATATTAAAGCAAATTAACTACACCCTTGTTGAAAGCCTTTTCGCTTAACTGTTTTTTTGTGGAATATTTTTTAAAACCAATTTTAAAAAAATCCAGAATCTTCCTGCTGAGGCTATACTCGCCCTTTCATCTGGAGAATGAGCTCCTTTGATTGTTGGTCCAAAGGAAATCATATCCATGTCAGGATAGTGGGTTCCAAGTAATCCACATTCTAATCCTGCATGACAGGCAACAACTGCCGGTTCACTTTTAAATAGTTCGGTATAAATTCCTGTGAGTACTTTTAGAATTGGGGAGTTATGATTTGGGCTCCAACCAGGGTAAGATCCAGAAAAATTTACATCAAAACCATTATTCGTAAATGTTTCTTTAAGTGAATTTGCCACTTCCATTTTACTCTCTTCCACTGAAGATCTTGTTAAACAGGCAATTTTAATGACACCCTTATTAACCGTCACTCTTGCTATGTTATTGGATGATTCAACAAGGTCAGGAATTTCAGGACTCATTCTGAATACACCGTTGATTGCTTTTTCTAAAGCCTCAAGCAAATGATTTTGATCTTCATTTGACAATCCCATAGATGGCTTGTTTACCTCAGTTAGGGAACAATTCAAATTAGGTTCAATTGTTATAAATTGGTCGAGAATTATTTGACTTGATTTTTCAAATCTCTCTTTAAGTTGAACAACTTTGTCTTCTTGACAAGTAATCAAAGCAAAACTCTCTCTAGGGATAGCATTGCGAAGACTACCACCATTGATCTGTGAGATTTGAACAATATCCTGATTTGCTTTCAGCAGTGTATTCATGATTTTGTTTGCGTTGCCAAAGCCCTTGTGAATATCCATTCCAGAATGCCCGCCTTGCAATCCGGTAACTTTAATGGAAAAACCAATAAGTTCGTCACCAAGAGGTATTTCTTTATAATTTTTTGAAGCAGTTACATCGATACCTCCTGCACAGCCAATGTCAATTTCATCATCTTCCTCTGTATCAAGATTTAATAGAATATCTCCGTTTAAATATCCTGCCTCTAGTCCCTGGGCTCCAGTCATGCCAGTTTCTTCATCTATTGTAAATAAGGCTTCTATTGCAGGATGTTCAATATTGTTACTTGATAAAATACTCATTATAGCTGCAACACCTAAGCCGTTATCGGCACCTAGTGTTGTCCCATCCGCTTTAACCCAGTCTCCTTCTACCAGCATTTTAATTCCCTCGGTTCCAAAATCAAATTCTACATCTGAATTCTTTTGATGCACCATATCTAGGTGAGATTGTAAGACCACACTTTTTCTATTCTCCATACCCGCCGTCGCAGGTTTTCGAATAATCACATTGCTTACAGGATCAATTATTGTTTCAAGACCTAATTTTTTTCCGAATTGCACCATAAACTCTACAATGCGTTCCTCTTTTTTAGAAGCTCTTGGAATAGCATTGATATCTGCAAAATGATTCCATAAAATTTTTGGTTCTTGAGACCTTACGGCTAAATTTTTCATAATATTTTTTTAGTGAGTTGAAAGGCTAAATTTTAAATTTAATCTAAATCTAAAATTACTTCCTCTAGTGGTTTTCTAACTTTTTTCATTCCGCTCATTATATCATCCTGGGCGCGAAAACCAACAGGCAATAATAAAACTGATCTGAGTTGCTTTTTTTCTAACTTGAGAACAGCATCAAATTTTACCGGATTGAATCCTTCCATTGGGCACGAATCTATTCCCTGATCCGCGCAAACAGTCATTAAAGTACCTATGTTAATATAAGCTTGATTAATGGCAGAACTGTCTATTTGTTCTCGGTTTTTGTTCTTAAAAATTGACTTCAGTTGGTTACGGAATTTTTCAACGATATCCTCTGATGTGCCTCTAACATTTTTCTCTAATTCAAAATATGCATCAATTGAATTTTCGTCAAAAACAGTATCTATACATATAACAAGTAAATGAGAACAGGTTGTAATCTGAGGCTGAAAGTAGGCATGCGGTAACAATTGCTCTTTAAGCGAATCCCCCTTAATAATAAGCATTTTAAGAGGCTGTAGTCCAAAGGAAGTAGCAGTCAAATTAAATGCATTCTTTAATATTTCTACTTGGCCCGAATTCAACTTTTTTGTTTTATCGAACTTTTTGCAGGCATACCTCCATTTGAGACTGTTTATTATATTTTTTTCTGAGTTCATATGATTGATGATGAGATGAAAGGAGTTAACCTTATTGTATTCAATTTATGAATTCAAAGATTGCATTTTGACCAAATTATAATAGATCCCCTTCTTTTTTAACAATTCTTCATTCTTTCCTTGTTCTACAATTTTTCCTTTTTGCAATACTACTATAAGGTCAGCATTTTGAATAGTAGAAAGCCTATGCGCGATAACGACAGAGGTTCTGTTTTGCATCATTTTTTCCAATGCGTCCTGGACCAATTTCTCAGATTCAGTATCAAGTGCTGAAGTAGCTTCGTCCAAAATCATGATTGGTGGATTTTTTAGCACTGCCCTGGCGATGCTAAGGCGTTGTTTTTGGCCTCCTGATAGTTTGTTTCCACTATCTCCAATATTTGTATCATAGCCCTTAGGTAAATCTTTTATAAACTCATGGGCATTGGCAATAGTTGCAGCTGCTAATATTTCTTCGTCCGATTTATCAGTGACGCCTAAAAGAATATTGTTTTTAATGGTGTCATTAAATAAAATAGAATCCTGTGAGACCAATCCTTGCAAACCTCTTAAGGATTTTTTAGTGATGTCTTTTATATCGATACCATCGATCTTAATACTACCTTTATTTACATCATAAAACCTTGTTAATAGATTTGCTATAGTTGATTTTCCACTCCCTGATTGGCCAACAAAAGCAACTGTTTTTCCTTTTGGTATTTCTAGTGAAAAATCTTTAAGCACATATTCGTCCTCATATTTGAAAGAAATATTTTCAATGGATATGCTTGAATGAAATGATTTCTTAGTTCCCGCATCCTTTTTATCTTTCAATGGAGAAACTGTGTTCAATATTTCCAAGACTCTTTCAGCCGCAGCATCACCTTTTTTAACGCCATAAACAGCTTTCGAAATGGACTTAGCCGGTGTGAGAATATTGTATGCCAACCCCATATAAACTATGAAGGCATCAGGTGCTAAAGTTTTCTCAACTAAAACAAGAGAACCTCCATACCATAATAAGATTGCAATCACCGCAATACCTAAAAATTCGCTCAGCGGTGAGGCAAGATTTTTTCTGTTTAAAAGCGTATTGGAAAAATGATAAAACCGCGAAGTGGATTCGCGAAATTTTGAATTAAAATAAGGTTCTGCATTAAAACCTTTAATTACTCTTAGCCCGCCAAGAGTTTCTTCCAGAATTGATAAAAAATACCCTTGTTCCTTTTGGACATTATCAGATTGCTTTTTCAACGATTTACCTACTAACGAAATAATATATCCAGAGATAGGGATAAAAATGAATACAAAAACTGTTAATTGAGGACTTAAAGCCAACATCGCTATTATCGTAAATATAATGGTCAAAGGTTCTCTGACTATTAATTCTAA
>CAYMKR010000021.1:0-17151 GCA_964390865.1 uncultured Flavobacteriaceae bacterium
TTTTAGACCAAAAAGATGGTATGGAAAAACAACTGGAAACCTTGTCAAATGTTGGTTTACTCAGTAGATTTATAGGTATGTTAACAGATAGTCGCAGTTTTTTATCCTTTCCTCGCCATGAGTATTTTAGAAGGATTCTATGCAATTTGATGGCTGAAGATATAAAGAAAGGACTGGTTCCTAATGACATTCCGTTCATAGGGAAAATGATCCAAGATATTTGTTACAACAATGCGGCAGCGTATTTTGAATTTAAATAAAATATGAGGTACAAATTAATTACTATACTATGTATGATATTTATACTGACATCTTGTAAAAAGGAGTCTGGCACAAAAGTATTGTATTTAGCACATAGTTTACCCCAAATCCATCCGGTTCATAAAGGGATATTAGAATTTCAAAAAGCCTTAGACAGAAATTCTAAAGGAACTTTGAAAGTCAAAATATTTCCCGATTCACAATTAGGATCTGAAAGAGAGGTGCTTGAATTACTGCAAATCGGAAGTGTGGCAGCGACCAAAGTAAGTGCCGCTACCCTATCCAATTTTGTGCCTGAATACCATCTCTTAGGCATTCCATACTTATTTCGAGATAAACAGCATCAATTTGATGTTTTGGAAGGCCCTATTGGAAAATCAATATTAGAAAAAGGATCTAAGTTTTGGCTTCGAGGGCTTTGTTATTATGATGCAGGAAGCAGAAGTTTTTACACAAGCGAAAAAGCCATTCGAACTCCCGATGATCTCAAAGGGCTGAAAATTAGAGTAATGAATAACCAAATGGCCATTAATATGGTGAATTCAATGGGAGGATCTGCTACACCCTTGTCTTATAGTGAATTATACACCGCAATTCAACAAGGCGTTGTAGATGGCGCAGAAAACAACCCACCTTCTTTTGTGTCTTCAAATCATTATGAAATTAGTAAATATTACACTTTAGATCAACACTCTTCTGTTCCGGATGTCCTATTAATTGGAACAAAATATTGGAAAAAATTATCTGAGGAGGAAAAAATTTGGGTACAGGACGCGGCAGATGAATCTGCCCAGGCACAAAAGAAATTTTGGAATGAATCAGTTGATGAATCGATGAGAATTGCAAAAGAAGCCGGAGTTGAAATTATTATTCCAGACAAATCTTTATTTGCAGAAAAATCAAAATCTGTAGTCACCGAGTTTGTGAAAAATTATCCGGAAATGGCTCCAATTGTAAATCAAATTAAAAGCCAATAACTATGAATACATCTGAACTTATTTTTACTAAAGTAAATCGGTTTCTTGAACAGGTCTTAGTTGTGATTTTCGCGCTTTTGGTCTTAGACGTTTTATTTCAGGTTTTTTCGAGATATATTCTGAGCACATCATTTACTTGGACTGAAGAGTTCGCTCGCTTTTCATTGATTTGGTTAACCATTTTAGGAGCCGCTTATCTAAATGGGAAAAGAGAGCATCTTTCAATGGACTTTTTATATCAAAAATTTTCTGAAAAGAATAAGAGAAAAGCGTCGATGCTTATCGAATTCTTAATTTTTCTATTTGCCCTGATTGTGATGGTTGTAGGTGGATTCAATTTGGTCTATACAACATTGCATTTAGAACAACTTTCAGGAACGCTTCGTATTCCATTAGGCTATGTGTATGCTATTATGCCACTGAGCGGGATGCTGATCATGTGCTATTCTGTCTATCATATTTCAACTATTTATTCAAACAAAATCAATAATTAATTATGAGCATTGAAGTATTAAGCATCATTGTTTTGTTTGTTAGCTTTTTTGGGCTTTTGTTATTAAAGGTTCCTGTTGCCTATAGTATTGGAATTGCCACAACCTTAAGTCTATTGTTGAATATAGATAGAATGCCTGGCATAACTACTATTGCCCAACGTATGACAACTGGAATTGACAGTTTCGCGCTGCTCGCAATTCCCTTCTTTATTCTGGCTGGTGAGATTATGAAACGTGGCGGCATTGCGAATCGATTAATAAATTTTGCCAAGTCTTTGGTCGCAAGTCTCCCAGGTGGATTAGCTTATGTAAACGTTTTGGCCTCAATGCTTTTTGGCGCTATTTCAGGCTCTGCACTTGCAGCCGCTTCAGCGATTGGTTCTATTATGACAGATCGAATGGAGGAAGAAGGATATCCAAGAACTTTTAGTGCCTCCGTAAATATAACATCATCAACAACGGGCTTGTTAATACCACCTAGTAACATCTTGATTGTATATGCTTTAGCGAGTGGTGGAACTGCCTCTGTGGCAGCCTTATTTATTGCTGGTTATTTACCAGGAATATTACTAGGATTTACCATTATGGGCTATATCGCTTTCGTTGCTATTAGTAGAGGGTATGCAAAGGGAAAAAGAGCAACTTTATTTGAAGTTTGGACTTTTTTCAGAAAAGCTTTTTTTAGTTTATTATTATTGGTCATCGTGGTTGGAGGTATCGTAGCTGGTATTTTTACAGCTACAGAAGCATCAGTAATCGCAGTTCTGTATGCAGCTGTTTTGTCATTGATCTATGGCGACATGAAAACAAAGGATTTCCCCGAAGTATTATTGTCGAGTGCAAAAACAACTGCAGTAGTCATGTTCTTAATTTGTACCTCTATGGCAATGTCATGGTTGTTTTCGTTTGAAGGAATTCCAGAAATGATCAGTACATTTTTATTAGAGTCATTACAAAATAAGTTTGCCATCTTTTTAGCAATCAATGTTATCCTGCTTATTATCGGAACCTTCATGGATATGACACCTGCTGTATTGATATTCACCCCTATATTTTTACCAGTTGTTACAACATTAGGTATGGACCCGGTACATTTCGGAATTGTGATCGTATTGAACCTTTGTATCGGTATTTGCACTCCTCCAGTTGGAACCTTACTCTTTGTAGGAAGTGGCGTAGCCAAAGTATCGGTAACACAAGTAATAAAACCCTTATTGCCATTTTTGGTCATTATGGTCATCGTTTTAATGCTGATCAGTTATATCCCTGAAATATCAATGTTTTTACCAAGATTATTTAATCTATAACAAATATAAAAATGAGTAAAGTAGTAACTTTTGGAGAGATCATGTTAAGATTAGCACCTCCAGGATTTTTACGGTTTTCACAAACCAATCAATTTGATGCTAATTATGGTGGAGGAGAATCTAATGTAGCTGTATCACTTGCTAATTATGGGGTGCCTGTTGATTTTGTAACGCGTTTACCTAAAAATGACATTGGCGAATGTGCCATGATGGAAATGCGTAAACGAGGTGTAGGCATTGATAAAATAGTTTATGGAGGTGATCGTTTGGGAATCTATTTTTTAGAGACCGGAGCAGTTTCAAGAGGGTCTAAAGTAGTTTATGATAGAGCTCATTCTGCCATAGCTGAAATCGAATCAGGAATGATCGATTGGACCAAGGTATTTGAAGGTGTTGAATGGTTTCATTGGACTGGTATTACACCAGCCATTTCACAAGGTGCCGCAGATGTCTGTTTAGAAGCAGTAAAAGTAGCAAGTGAATTGGGTATTACCATTTCTACAGATTTAAATTATCGTGCAAAACTTTGGAATTATGGAGGAGATCGCGAAGCAATAATGACAGAATTGACTTCTTATTGTGATGTTATTTTGGGCAATGAAGAAGACGCAGAAATGCACTTTGGTATTAAGCCAGAAGGTTTGGATATTACCACACAAGGCCATGATGTTAAAGCAGAAGCCTTCTTATCAGTTTGCCAGCAAATGATGGAAAAATTTCCAAAGGCTAAAAAAGTAATTACAACTTTGAGAGGCTCCATTTCGGCTTCGCATAATACTTGGGCCGGCGTTCTGTACGACGGTAAAAAAATGTACGAAACGCGTCAATATCAAATTACAGATATTGTTGACAGAGTAGGTGGAGGTGATTCATTCATGGGTGGCTTGATTTATGGTCTTTTAAAATATCCTGAAGATGATCAAAATGCATTGAACTTTGCAGTAGCAGCTTCTTGTTTAAAACATACAATAAAGGGAGATGCGAACTTAGTAACGGTGTCTGAAGTAGAAAAATTAATGGGAGGAGATGCTTCAGGGCGTGTTGCGAGATAAAATATTGAGTATTAGTTAATTTTGAGCAACTATTTAAAACCGTTAGGCATCCCATATGACTAGCGGTTAATTAAACTAAAATAAAAATGGCACAATACACTAGATTGGAAGTAGCACAAGTGATGAAGGAAACAGGATTGGTTCCTTTATTTTTCAATAATGATTTAGAATTAAGTAAAAAAGTATTAAAGGCTTGTTATGATGGAGGTGCTCGCTTACTGGAGTTCACAGCAAGAGGTGATTTTGCGCATGAAGTTTTTGGTGAATTAACAAAGTATGCCATTGCAGAACTTCCTGGAATGATTATGGGTGTGGGTTCAGTCACAGACGCTGCAGCAGCTTCTCTGTACATGGCCTTAGGCGCAAATTTTATAGTAACACCCGTTTTAAGAGAAGACATTGCCATGGTCTGCAACAGACGTAAGGTATTATGGTCACCAGGATGCGGCACCTTGACTGAAATAACAAGAGCTGAAGAATTGGGTTGTGAAATAGTGAAACTGTTCCCTGGTGATATTTACGGACCTCAATTTGTAAAGGGTGTGAAAGGACCCCAACCATGGACAAATGTAATGCCAACAGGAGGCGTATCCCCTACCCTAGAAAACTTAAAAGGATGGTTTGATGCCGGAGTTACTTGTGTTGGTATGGGATCAAAATTGATTTCAAAAGATATTCTTGCCAATAAAGATTATTCAAAATTAGAGAAAGATGTAAAATCAACACTCGAACTCATTAAAAAGGTCAGAAAGTAAGATTATAAATAATTATCAAAATATTATAAAATGAAAATACATAAAAACATGATTTTCACATCGTTTTTGCTAGGTCTATTAATTTCCTTTAATGCTTGCAAAGAAGCGAAAAAAGATGATGCACCATGGGTAAATTTGTTCGATAAAACATCCTTAAATGGATGGTCTGTTATTGGCGGAGATGCCACCTACAAAAATGTACAAGGAGCCATTGTTGGCACATCAACTCTGCATACTCCGAACACCTTCTTAAGGTCTGATAAAATTTATGGGGACTTTCTATTAGAATTGGAATATAAAGTAGATCCCAAATTAAATTCAGGTATTCAAATTAGAAGTAATAGTATTCCTTCCTATCACGAAGGAGCGGTTCATGGATACCAAATTGAAATAGATCCTTCTGAAAGAGCTTGGAGCGCTGGAATATACGATGAGCAAAGAAGAGGTTGGCTAAATCCATTAACGAAAAATCCTGCAGCTCAAAAAGCATTTAAACAAAACGGTTGGAACAAGTATAGAATTGAAGCCATTGGAGACACCTTAAAAACTTGGATCAATGGGGTTCCTGCCTCTTATCTAATTGATGATATGACTTCAACAGGGTTCATTGGCTTACAAGTACATGCCATTGGAGACGAAAAAGAAAAGGAAGGGACTCAAGTGACCTGGAAAAATGTTAAAATTATTACAGAAAATGTTGAAAAGTACAGTCAAAAAATAAACCTAGAACCAGTTATTACAAAAAACAATTTGTTTGGAAAAGAAGGGGAAAAAGGTTGGAAAATGCTTTGGGATGGAAAAACAACTCAAGGCTGGAAAGGTGCTAAACTTGATAGTTTCCCAACATCTGGCTGGGAGATCAAAGACGGAATTCTTTCAGTTATAGCCTCTGGTGGTGGAGAGTCTGAAGCAGGTGGAGATATTGTTACAACAGAATTGTACAGTGATTTTGAATTGAAACTTGATTTTAAATTTACAGAAGTTGCCAATAGTGGCATTAAATATTACGTAGATACTGAAATCAATAAAGGTGCCGGGTCTTCTATCGGCTTAGAATTTCAAATTTTAGACGATGAAAGGCATCCTGACGCAAAATTAGGAAGCCATGAAGGCAGCAGAACAATTGGGTCTCTTTATGATTTAATTCAGGCTGATACTTTAAAAGTGGTACATCCCATTGGAGAGTGGAATCAAGCAAGAATTGTTTCAAACAAAAACCATGTTGAACACTGGCTAAATGGGAGAAAAGTTTTGGAGTATGAACGTAAGAGTCCAGAATATTTGCAAATTGTAAAGGAAAGTAAATATGAAAAATGGCCAAACTTTGGAGAAGCGGATCAAGGCAGAATTCTTTTACAAGATCACGGTGACTTTGTCTCCTTTAGAAATATTAAGATACGTTCATTAAAAAACTAAAAAAGATGAGATCAATCTTTATGCACAGATAAAAACTGCCAATGGGAAGTCAGTTTATTCTGCGGGATTCGGTTGGAAAGAAAGTGGTCAGTTTGATTCAAATCATACCTAGGAAACCTATTTAGTCACTTTTCACAAAAGCATAAAAGCCCAATTTTGATACAATTAAAGTAAGAAGCATAGATGGTCCTTTTCATCTTCACCAATACATGAAGATGAAAATAAGGCCATCTTCTAGCTTTTATGGCTTATCTATTCCTATAGACAACCATTTTTCCAAAGTAGTTCTCAGCCTTTCTTTTTCTGCATCATTCATGTTCTTGATTCGCGCATTTGCGTGATGTTTACCCTTTAAGAAAAACCATTGTGAGTCAACCTTTTCATTTGAGGGAACTGCACTTGCTGTCCAGGTATCAATGGCCCCATAGATGTATATAAACTTGTTTCCCTCTTTGTCAAGCCAATCATTTACATCCTTTAATAGTTGTCCTTCAAAATTAACCTTCATTTTATTTGGTAAAAATGTAGCCTGGGGGTTCTCGTCATTTGGCAGCGCAACTAAATAGCCTTCGAACTCTTTTGTTTCGTATCCATAGTAACCCATCTCAGTAGCAGACTGGTAATAATGTGAAGCATAGGTATTAATCATCTTATCACTAAAAAAAGTTATGTCAGAAACACCAACAAGGTATTCAACCATATCTTCAAGTGATGAACTATTATCAGGTATGGCATCACAATCATGGCCATATTGCCAAAATGAAAAAGGATATTCTAAAACCGTATACTCAAACGCTTCGGTCAAGGTATGATAGGTGTAATCAGCCTTAGCCCCTAAACTATAAAACTTTAGCAAGGGTAATACCTTATCCCTTTTGCTCAAGAGGTTAACCTGAAACGCCTTGATTTTCTTTCGACAATCTTCCGAACCAATAGTGTCCAAAAAATTATAAATTCTTGGCTCTTCTAAAGCCCTGTTAATAGGTGCAACATAAGGAACACTTACGTCAACATCTTCTGGATAAAAATAGCGATAGAAAACAGTCGTGGCTCCTCCCTTACTTATACCGGTACTTACCCATTTACTCGTGTAAATTTTACTAAAAAGTTGTTTTATATGATGTAAATCCGCTGTGACTTGCTTTAAATTCAGATATTCATAATTTAAAGAATCAGGCATGCTTTCTCCAAAAAAGCGATGCTCAACATCAATTTGGTTCGCACTTAAATAATTTGTGAGCTCGTATATCCTATTTTGTTTTCTACTATATCCTTCTGTCACAATTACAGTTGGCCGATCAAATCCATTATGGCTTAGAAAGACCTTTTGATAAAAAAACCCTTTTGACAAATCAGCGTGATCTAAGGGTTGTTTTATTTTCAATTCATAAGTGGCTTTAAAGCCAAGGTTTGAGTCCAACTTTTTGAAAATCATATCCGGTTGTTCAAATAATAGAGTGTCAAGTCTTTCGACTTGTGCATTTGAAATATGAAAGCCAATAAAAAAAAGTAGAATAGAAATAGCGTATTTTTTCATCATTAAATGTCATTAAGATCATCCAATTTTAGGAATGATTGTAAATATAATAATTCGTTACTTTGATCCCTTCTGCATTTACATATTTTCTTTGTGGATATTGACCTTACCATTCGTGAGGGTCTCGGACGTGAAGCCCTCACGTCCGAGACCCTCACGATATTTCTAAATATTAATCCAATAGGTAAACTTTACTATCAAAGCCCTTGTTCCAGGTGAAAAGGGCGTCGTTTTGTAATTATCGTTATACACCACATAAAGATCAGAAAGGGGCTTAAATCGCCATTGCAGCCTTGAGTTAATGCTAAAATCTTCATCCTGACTGTTGAATTGAACGAAGGTTGACCAGAATAAATTCTTGGTAAAGGTAAACTCAAACTTAGGCCCAACAAACCAAATAGTTTCTGTAGGATAAGGGTCTGGAAGGTCAATATAATTCACACTCGATCTGAAAGATGCCGTAAAATAAGGCTGTAATCTTAAACGAAAATCACTTGTAACTGAATATCGATAACCATTAAAAAATTCGCCCAGGTCAGTTCTTGCAGTAAAAGAGAAAGCCTTTCGTCTATCAGATGCATAAGTAAAATCCAACTTGTTGTAATTGTATTCGCTAAAAGCCGGTAGAGGCTCACCATCATCAGAGCCAGTGGGATCAAAATCTTCTAGCAAATAAGTATAGCGACTATTGAGTGCCATTTCAATACTGCTCTGGTTCCTGAATTGAATCTGATATTCCAGATCTACCATTCCATCTGTATATTTAAAATCAAGCTCCGGACTCCATGTAGAAGATCCTCTTACTTCAAGAGTATGCGTATTTATCTTTGATCCTATAGGATAAAAGACTCTTGTTGCTTTAGGATCAATTGTAACAATATCATTTCGTCTGATATAACCCAAATCAGCTTGAAAATCATCACCCACATAGATACCACTCAAATTAAACTTCCACTCCCTTGTATTGTATTCTACAAAACCTCCTGATGACATCTCTTTATCTCCGGCTTCAGGCGCAAAAGATTTATGCAAATAATACTTCCCTGACCATTTATTGTCTTCACTCCGTAAATTAAAATCTAAGCCTATGACCCTGTTGAATTCTTCTGCTTCTTCAACAAAATCTGTTGTTTTTGTGACCTGCCTATTCACAAAAATAAAACCGATATTTGATCGGCTAAATACTTTTTGTTGCACCGCCACAACGGTATTATTATTGGTAGGAATCTCGTTGGCTGCATCTTCAGCGGTTTGTATATTCAATAAACCAATTCGTAAATTATTGTTTATTTTCCCACTTAATCTTGCCCCGGCAATGATATTGTTCTCTATTGTGTTTTCTTCAAGATCTTCAGCAATACCAATCCTTCGAGAAAAGAATGGGTTGGCTGATCCAATACTTCCAAAATCTGAAAACAAGTCGGCATTATCTATAAAGAATTGTCTTTTCTCGGGTAAAAACACCTCAAAACGGGTAAGATTGACCACCAACTCATCAACTTCAACTTGCGAAAAATCAGGGTTTACTGTAAGGTCAAGGTTCATGCTATTTCCAATAGGAATTTTGGCATCACCACCAATTGAAAAATCAGTACTTGTATCTCCCACTTCATAATCTCTAGAGACATTTGCAGACACATATGGAACCACCGCAAAGGGGGTTTTTACCTTATTCAAGGGTCTTTCAAAAATCATATTACCCATAAAGGCCAAGCTCATCACCGTTTGGTTCTGAGGTGTATTTCCCCAAGTACTCCATTCATTTGACTGCGTGTCAAATCTATAAGAAGTAAAACGCCATCTCGTTTCTTGATCCCTGAACTTGAACGAAGCCAAAGGAATCTTCATTTCAGCTATATAATAACCCTTATACTTCTTTGAAACATTTTCCCACTTCACATCCCAGGTTGACCTAAAATCCTTGCTTTCTGCGCCACCTCCTGAAATAAGTGCCTCTCGCTGGACTCCTTCAGGGTTTGTGCCGAACATAAAAGCATTATTACCGTCGCGATAAGTATCAAACATCATGCTTATATTATCATTAGCACGCGCAGAAAAATCCCTTTTTAAGGAAGGGACCACATAATCATCTCCTTGCGAATACAGCTTGATGCCTATGTATAAATACTTCTTGTCAAAAAGCATTCTGATCTCAGTTTGTGAAGTGCTTAAAAGAGTATCAGTAGGAAAGTATTGCCAGAAATCAGTTGCCACATCTGTTGAGTGCCACGCTCCTTCATCAAGGTTACCATCAAGGTTAATTTCTTCTTCTATCCATTTTACATGAACCTCCTTTTGCTGGGCAAAAGTAGTTTTACAAAATAAGAGAAGAAGTATTAAATATGAAACCCTCATTGTAAACTATTTATCAATATTTTTCTAAATTAATCAAAGTAGCTACTCAATTCATATTCAGTGACTTTACTCAATAAAAAGTTAAGTATTTACATGTTTAGGGGGTACATGCAAGTTCCTAAAAAAATATCATATAGACCATATGAATCATCCATCAATTTTCAAACAATCGTGAGGGTATCGGACGTGAAGCCCTCACGTCTGATACCCTCACGACTCACCTCAAAATACAGGTATTTAAAATTTTTCGTACCTTATAGCCTCAAGATGTTTGATAATTTTTTGATCTTGAAAGCTATGGAAGAAGAAAATTACGTTTATTTTTAAAATTAGTATCTCAAAATGTTGTTACCAAAAAGACTTGAACATGCCCTCAGTAAATTATATACTGCATATCATTCTGGGCAGTTGGATCCTGAAGACTGCCTTCAATGTGCAGTTGGAAATATATGCGACAACAAAGATTTCTGGAAGCACTTTACAAAACTGCATGGATCTACTACATTGAATTATGTTGGTTTGGTAAATGAAAATTTTGGAAGAAGGTTTAACGGTTATTCACCTCATGAACTGTTACAAATCGAAGCTGTTTTTCTTAAAGGCTGTGGCTACACCTTCACTTCAACTCATCGACTCAAAAAACCTGCAGCCAAGATCACTTCTGACATGATGTTCAACGGTCTTTGTGACGCAGTTGACTTTCTCTGTGTTCTTGACAGGATTGAAAATGTGATGGAATTGTATAAGAAATTTAACTTCGACGCAGTAAGACAACTACATTCTAATTAGCAAAAACAGGCATACTCTCATCAGGGTAAATTGATTGCCTAGCTAGTTCTTTTTATTTATGAACTGCATTACTGTCATTCGATATAAAATAAATACCGCTATGAAAACTATTTATTTATTAAAGACACTACCTCTTCTTATTGTTTTTACATTGATCTCATGTGATCAATCAGAAAGTGTGATTGATTCAAATCAAATGAATAATGATGACGCTTTTAAAACAAAGCAGGCAAAGAAAGCAAAACAAGAATGCACCACTATTCAAGACGGTACCATTTTGGACCTTGATGGAAAAACCATACAATTGGGATTTAATCAAACTGGTTATAACTATCAAGCGAAAACATATTCTGGAGAAATATTTCCTGCAACTTTCCCAGGATGGCATTTAAAGTGGAGATGGAATGAAGCCTATTTATCAACTCAGGATTGCAACGGTGACCAGCTACTTGACATTGCCAACGGTCAGGATTCGTATCGTGGAACCGGAGCTTGGACTACTACCAAATGGACAAAAATGTATACTGATAAAGACGGGAATGACTGCCAGGTTTCTCAATACTCAAAATATGTAGCGGTACCTGTTGATGCTACCTTAAACGGCGATTTTTACTATGCTGCTGACGGCTCTGAAATCGGTCAGGTTGTGAATTCAGAAGGTTTTGAAGATTTCGCCCGAATTCAATTAATTTTAAATGACCCTTGCCAAGGCGAAAACGGAGTTGACTATAAAACTCCAGGACCCGTTGGGCTTGGAAATCGTTAGGGAATCATGAAGTATGAGGCGATTGGACGTGAGGGCCTCAGTTCCGAGGGGGTGAGTTTCTAGGCAGTGAGCCTAAAAAATTCACATCTCAGGCCCTATATGGATAATCTCATATGTAGCTTCTCACATTTCACTTAACCCCTGCCTCCGGCAGGCAGGCTTAAAAATCAACCCTTCGCCTTTAGCAACGTATTCTGCTCTTCCATCAAATCAGTTAACTTACTGAGTAATTCAATATTCTTTGGCGTTACTACTGTCACATCTTTGGTGTCTTCCGCTTTTTTAATCAGGCGATTCATAAACTTTACGACCACAAAAATCGTAAAACCTATAATTAAAAAATCTATTGCAGCTTCAAACAAGGCTCCATAACCAATAGCTACTTCAGCTTTGGTTTCGGTGCCATCAGCAGCAATGATTGGATCCTTTAGAATGATTCGCATGTCTTGCATATTCACGTTTCCAGAAAGCAATGACAAGGGCGGTAACATAACCTTTTTTACCAATACGTCAATTACTTTGTTAAACGCTGCACCGATGATAATACCGATGGCCATATCCATCATATTGCCTTTGACAGCAAAATTCTTGAACTCTTTGAATAGTTTCATTGCTTCTTAATTTAAGCCGACAAAGATATCTGTTAATAATTATAGTTCAAAACCAAGTTTGGAATTTAAACAGTATAAGCAATTCCGTATATTTGCGCCTCAAAAATTATACAACATGGATTTTCAGACCGCTTATCAAAAAGCCATCTCCTTTGCCGGACGCAAACATACAGACCAGTATATCCCCGGGTCTGAAAGTAGTTATATGGTTCATTTATCTAATGTGGCTATGGAAACGATGGTCGCCGCCGGGCATACAAATGATTTTGATTTAATCTATGCGGTACAAGTGGCCCTTTTACATGATGTTTTGGAAGATACGCTTTGCTCCTTTGAAGAATTAGAAGCGGCATTTAGTCTTGAAATAGCAGATGGGGTTTTAGCCCTTTCTAAGAATGAAGCCCTGGAATCTGAGGCTCAAATACCTGATAGTCTGGAACGGATCAAATTGCACACCAAAGAAATATGGACTGTAAAACTGGCCGATAGAACATCTAATCTTCAACCACCTCCTGATCATTGGGATAATAATAAAAGGATAGCCTATCTCTCAATGGCAAGAATCATATTATCAGAACTAAAAGGCGGAAACGCCTATCTTGAAAAAAGGTTGGAAGATAAAATTTTCGCCTATGATGAATTCATTCAATAGCCACCTCCTTAGGTTTAAATTAATATAGCAACCTTAATTTTAAATTCTCCTTTACCTTAATCTCTCCAGTGGTTCAGATGGAATCGTAGACCCAGTACCTGGTTTTATTGTTGGAGGACCAAATAATGACAGACAAGACGCGCAAGAGCTGAAACACAGTTCAGAATTTCCTGCAAAGGCCTTTATGGATGCTGAGCCGAGCTATGCTTCCAATGAAGTATGCATTAACTGGAATGCTCCTGCAGTATACGTATTAGGATACCTGCAACAGGTTAGAAAATAGATGATTTAAAATCCCTATTTTTGACATCAGTTTTATCTAACTGCTGTTTTTTTATGGATGATTTTCAACCCTTAATAAATTATATCAATCGCGTTGTTCAACTCACTGAAGAAGAAGAGAAGAAACTCTGTGATTTGGTTTCTTATAGAAAATTGCTCAAAGGGCAGTATTTTCTTCAGCAGGGAGATGTCTGTAAGTTTAGTGGTTTTGTTGTCTCTGGGTGTACCAAAACTTTTTATGTTGATGAAGAAGGTCAGGAGCATGTAATCATGTTTTCAGTTGAAGACTGGTGGACTTCTGATATGGGTAGTTATATTTCACAAAAGCCCGCAGATTTTAATGTACAATGTCTGGAAAACACAACTCTCATTCAAATTTCTTATGAAAATCAAGAAGAAATGCTTCGTGAAATTCCAAAACTGGAAAGGTTCTTTAGGATCATCATTGAACGCGCTTTTGTTTCTTCCCAAAAAAGAATCGTTAGAAATTTAAGCATGAGTGCCAAAAACCGATATCTTCATTTCAGAAATATCTATCCAAAGATTGAACAACGAATCCCTCAATACCTTATCGCGTCCTATCTGGGAATTACCAAAGAATTTTTAAGTAAAATAAAAGGTCAGTTAATCTTAGAACAATAGATGTTAATCTAGATTAACATCATTTGATAAACTGCCTTATTTTCTAACCTGATAAGTCAACCCATCTTTGTACTGTTCTTTTAAACAAAGAAAAATGAATTTGTTGATTGAAAAAATAAGTGACCTTAACGACATGATCATGCAAGGAGCATCTTTAGAAGCTTTCGAAAGGTTTTATGATGAAAATATTGTGATCCAGGTAAACGACGAATCACCAATAATAGGAAAGGGCCTTAACCGGATAACTAAAGAAAATCATTTCAACAACATTGTTGAATTTAAAAGTGCAAAACCATTAAAGGTAACCATCGGAGAACAAAGTACAATGGTAGAATGGCATTTGAATTATGAGCACAGACTGTATGGCGAAAGATGCTATACCCAAGTCACGGTTCAAGATTGGAAGGACGGTAAAATCATTAAAGAAAAATTGTATTGCGGAAACAAAGAATTATAAATATTTAACCATTAATTAAAACAATCATGAAAAACAGAGTACAAACAATCATAGCAGCATTAATCATTGCAACAGTGACTTTTGCATTTACGACTATTGAAGACGGGAAAAAGGAAATTAAAACTGATAGCAGTTCAGTAACATGGAAAGGATACAAGGTAACTGGATCGCATCAAGGAAGTATTGCTTTAAAAGGAGGACAACTCACTTTTAAAGACGAAAAACTAGTTGGAGGCGAATTTACTATAGACATGTTAAGTATTCAAAATACTGATATGGAAGGTGAGTATAAAGCTAAATTAGAAGGACATCTTAAATCTGATGATTTCTTTGGAGTTGAAAAATTCCCAACGGCTACATTGGTCTTCAAAAAAGTAAAAAGTACTGGTAAAAATTCTTATGAAGTAACTGGTGATCTTACAATTAAGGACAAAACAAATCCTGTGACATTTGATATTTCAATCTATGGAAACAAAGCTACTGCAAATATCAAAATTGATAGAACCAAATTTGATGTAAAGTACGGCTCAACTAGTTTCTTTGATGACTTACAGGATAAAGCGATTTATGATGAATTTGATCTGATTTCGGATCTCGAATTTTAAACATCATTCATTTTTAAAAAAAAACCGCTCTCCCCCAGCGGTTTTTTTTATTAAAATTTTATTCATGATTTCAGTAACCTACTGTTGAATATGATCCTATTTAGCATTTGATATTTATAGTTTTTTACCTACCTTTAGCTAATCAAGCCTAAATGCTATTCCGTGAAACCATATCTTATCATTATCAATCATAGAACTTGGATTGCACTACTTATATCGATCATAACACCATATCTGTGTTTTGTCTATAATATTAATTTCAATATAGACCTTACTTTGATCAGTATTGCAATGATTTTCCCGCTTGTATTTACTATCCGAGGATCATTCAGAAGAAGAGAAAAGGCCTTAGAACACTTAAGTGAGTTTCGTGGTACGATAATGACAATCGATTATTTTTTTTCCAGCAATGACAAACTTTCGGAAGAAGCGAAAGCAGAAGCATATGAGTTGCTCGTAAATATCAGTAATAATTTAATGAAACAATTGAAAAGCAATAGTACCGAAACAGCTGAACTCGATGGAAATATACATGAAGTCTATGACTTTCTGCAAAATCATAAAGAGGCAATTTCTGGAAAGCGTAAAGAAAAAATATTTAGGCTAATGAAAGACTTACATGAAACGGTAGAAAACGTTCATGCTATAAACATTCATAGAACGCCAATTAGTTTAAAAGCCTACTGTCTAATATTCATCTATATATTTCCTTTGATTTATGCGCCGGCAATGATTAATAGAGTTGGCCCGGAGCAAAGTGTTTGGATTACCTATTTCATTGTGGTTTTTAGTCAATTTATTCTGATCTCATTGTATAACATCCAGAACCAATTAGAATATCCATTTGATGACAAAGGCATGGATGACATTCAATTAGATAATTTTAAAATAGATCGGTAAAAATTTTAAATAATTACAATTGTCATTATTTCTTAATTGCTCCTATTATATATTTGAACCTTATTAGTTATTAAATTGATAGAGAGACCTTGTTACTAGTTATTAAACTATATAGCAAGGTCTTTTTAGTCATAACATGCTAATTGATTTCTATTCATTATTTTAAAGCTTATTTAAAAACAATGAAAGCAGCAGTTACAACAAAAAAAGGAAGCCCTGATGTTATAGAAATTCAGGAAAAATCAATTCCTGTTCCAAAAAATGGTTGGGTTTTAATAAAAGTAAAATCCTTTGGCCTAAATCGTTCAGAGCTCTTTACTAGACAGGGACATTCCCCAAATGTACTTTTTCCAAGGATTCAAGGAATTGAATGTGTAGGAGTCGTGGAAAAAGACCCCTCCGGAAAGCTTTCTAAAGGACAGCAGGTGGCAGCCATCATGGGTGGGATGGGAAGAGATTATGATGGAGGTTATGCAGAATTTGTAATAGTTCCAGAGCACATCATTTTCCCTTTTAAAAGTAATTTGCCATGGCAAATACTTGGAGCAATTCCAGAAATGTTCCAAACTGTCTCCGGATCTTTGCAAGAAGCTTTGGAAATTTCAACTGGTGAAATCCTACTTATTAGGGGAGGCACTTCTTCAATAGGCTTGTTAAGTTGTCAATTGGCCAAAAACATCGGGGCAACAGTTATTGCTACTACCAGAAATGAAAACAAAACGGAATTTTTGCTCAACAATGGAGCAGATCATGTTGTTATTGATCAAGGATCAGTCAAAGATGCAGTGAGAGAACTTTTCCCGGAAGGTATTGATAAAGTATTGGAATTAATAGGCACTAAAACCCTAAAGGACTCCCTAAAATGTATCAAAGCTAAAGGGATGGTTTGTATGACTGGGATTCTTGGTAATGAATGGACCATGAAAGATTTTACTCCTATGGGTGACATCCCCTCTCTCGGAAGACTTACCGTCTATATGGGGGAAGCTAAAAATCTTGACCACCGTCGATTACAAGAATTTATTGATCTCGTTGAAAAGGGAATTATCAACCTCAACATTGATCGTGTCTTCCAATTAGATGAAATCGTAAAAGCCCACAGCTATATGGAGCAAAATTTGGCCAAAGGAAAATTAGTGGTCATGTTATGAGCTATTATGCTTTAAGTTGACTTTTATGCATTTATACTAGAAATGCTATTAACTCGTTAAGTCCATGGTTTAAAACTTAACTAAAACCACTTAATAGCATTTATCATGATTAAAAAAACAATAATGTTCGTGGTGTTGTTTG
>CAYMKR010000022.1:0-1915 GCA_964390865.1 uncultured Flavobacteriaceae bacterium
TCAACTTCTTTTATGGGCCTATCTGTTATTACCTGGGCTCTTTTATTAATATTTATGGGGGGTGCCGGAAAATCGGCTATGTTCCCATTGCATATATGGCTCCCGGACGCCATGGAAGGGCCTACGCCTGTATCGGCCTTAATACATGCTGCGACCATGGTTGTAGCAGGTGTTTATCTTGTAGCTCGATTGTTTCCACTCTACTATTTTGTAGAGGATGGCTATGCATTAAACGTTGTGGCTTGGGTAGGCGCATTTTCAGCCTTATTTGCGGCGGTCATTGCATTGACTCAAAATGATATTAAACGGGTACTGGCTTTTTCTACCATGTCACAGATAGGTTATATGATGATGGCTCTTGGAGTTTCAGGATATAGCGGTCATGATGGCTTGGGATATATGGCATCTATGTTTCACTTATTTACCCATGCCATGTTTAAAGGCCTCTTATTCTTAGCCGCTGGATCAATCATTCATGCCATACATACGAACAACCTACAAGATATGGGTGGTTTAAGAAAGTATATGCCCATTACGCATATTACCTTTCTGATTGCAGCATTGTCTATTACCGGTTTCCCTGGTTTTGCAGGCTTCTTTAGTAAGGATGAAATTTTGGTGGCTGCATTTGAGCATAACCGTTTAATTTATATAATTGGGGTTCTAGTGGCAGGCTTGACTGCTTTTTATATGTTCAGATTGTACTTTGGGATTTTTTGGGGTAAAGAGAAAGAATATGAACATAAGCCTCATGAATCACCTGTTTCTATGACTTTTCCATTAGTCTTCCTTGCACTTATGAGTTTTGGAGCTGGATATATTCATTTTAGCGAATATGTAACTGCTGATCATATTCCTTTCGAAGCGCATCTAAATTATCCTTTGGCTGCTATTGCGGTTGGTATGGGTCTGTTAGGAATTCTAATGGCATTTGTGTTTTATAAAAAACCTAGTGATTTGCCTGAAAAAGTATCGAATGCATTTGGTTCATTTTACCAATGGGCCTATGATAAGTTTTATTTCGATGAGTTATACCTGTTTATAACCAAAGAAATTATTTTTAAAAGAATTTCCGCGCCCTTTGCCTGGTTTGATAGGCATATAGTTGATGGTACTATGAACCTTATTGGAAATTCAACGCTTTCTGGTTCAGAAAAGATAAAAAAAATGCAATCGGGTAGGGTACAAGATTATGCCTTTGCCTTTATAGCCGGAGTTGTTGTATTGGCCATGGTTTTTATTTATAAATGGATTATTTAATTGTAAAGATGGATATACTGAGTTTATTTGTTGTCGTTCCTGTTATTACCATTTTGGCTTTGGCTTTTGCCAAAGAATTAAAACAGTCCAGAGTGATTGCCGCCGTAGGGATGTTTGTGCAGTTTGCCATGTCATTGAACTTGATCTTCGCCTACTTTAAGGAGAAGCAGATCAATGATGATATCATGGTCTTTACGAAAGACTATATGTGGTTTGAGAAATTTAATATTCACTATGCTATTGGAGTTGATGGAATTTCGGTAGCCATGATGGTGCTTGCTTCTATTGTTGTTCTTGCAGGTGTTTTTATTTCTTGGAAAATGGAAGACCTTCACAAGGAATTCTTTATAGCGCTAATTGTACTCGCTACAGGAGTATTTGGTTTCTTTATTTCTCTTGATCTTTTTACCATGTTTTTGTTTTATGAGATTGCGGTAATCCCGATGTTTCTTTTAATAGGAATTTGGGGTTCAGGTCCGAAAGAATATTCTGCCATGAAATTAACCCTTATGCTAATGGGAGCTTCAGCGGTCTTGTTGGTTGGTATTCTGGGGATTTATTTCAATTCTAATGCCGGGGGAGGTGAATTGACTTATAATATTCTTGAAATTGCTAAAGTGGATATACCTGTGGATGCACAGAATTTGTTTTTTCC
>CAYMKR010000022.1:2015-17060 GCA_964390865.1 uncultured Flavobacteriaceae bacterium
TTCTTGAAATTGCTAAAGTGGATATACCTGTGGATGCACAGAATTTGTTTTTTCCGTTAACATTTATCGGGTTTGCAGTTCTTGGAGCTTTGTTCCCATTTCATACTTGGTCACCTGATGGTCATGCATCAGCGCCAACTGCTGTTTCAATGTTGCATGCCGGTGTACTGATGAAACTTGGTGGTTATGGTGTATTTCGTGTTGCCATGTATTTACTGCCAGAAGGAGCAATGACATGGTCTAATTTCTTTATTGTTTTATCTGTAATCGGAGTCTTTTATGGAGCGCTCGCTGCTGTTAAACAAACTGATTTAAAATATATTAATGCTTACTCATCAGTAAGTCATTTAGGGATGGTATTGTTTGCCCTTTTAATGCTTAATAAAACGGCCTGGACCGGAGCAATTTTACAATCATTATCACATGGATTTATGACGGCTCTTTTCTTTGCGCTTATAGGAATGATTTATGGAAGGACACACACTCGTGATGTAACCAAAATGAGCGGTTTGTTAAAGGTGATTCCCTTCATATCGGTAATGTATGTTATTGCCGGATTGGCATCTCTTGGATTGCCTGGATTTAGTGGATTCATGGCCGAAATGCAAATTTTTGTGGGTGCCTTCCAGCATCCAGACATGTTTCATAGAGTAGCAACTATTATTACTGTTTCAGCCATAGTTGTTACCGCCGTTTATGTATTAAGGGTTGTGGGCATGATGCTCATGGGACCTATTCGAAATGATGAATTCAAGGATTTGGAAACGGCAACCTGGTATGAAAGGGTTGGCGTGATTTTACTTTTGATTCCAATCGTTTTCATGGGGGTTACTCCTATCTGGTTAAGTGATATGATTCGAGAGAGTCTTACGCCATTTATCGAACGGATGTTATAAAGTGAATAGTTAAAGAAATAGAAGATTTATTTAAATTGATATAAAATGGATTTAGGAGGATTTTTATTAATGAGACAAGAGCTGCTTTTGCTGGCTGTGATCTTGCTTCTTGTGATCTTTGAAATTTTCATAAACAATAAAAAAGCCTTGGTTAATTGGGCGCTGGTCATATTTGGGCTTCATACTTTGATTGGTTTTATGCCAATGGATGAGGGAGCGCTTTTTGGAGGAATGTATCATACGAGCCAGTTAGTGCATTTGTTTAAGAATGTGTTAAACATAGGTGTATTGATTATTTTACTCCAATCTGCTGAATGGATCAAAAAAGAGATTGTGGATCAGCATAAGTCAACTGAATTTTTTATATTGATGCTTTCATCATTATTAGGGATGTACTTTATGATCTCTTCTGGCGATTTTCTTATGTTTTATTTAGGGCTTGAATTGTCAGCCTTGCCCATTGCTGCTTTGGTTGCTTTTGATACAACGAAAAGAACATCTGCAGAGGCTGGTATAAAGTTTATTCTGTCTGCGGCTCTTGCTTCAGGGACTTCAGTTTTTGGAGTTTCTTTAATCTATGCTACCACAGGTAGTATTTACTTTGAGGAGGTGGCTCAGGTATTAACTTATTCGAATTTGAGTTTGGTTGGATTTATATTTTTCTTCTCAGGACTTGCCTTTAAAATTTCTTTGGTTCCATTTCATTTTTGGACCGCCGATGTTTATGAGGGAGCACCAATTGGAGTTACATCATATCTGTCTGTAATCTCTAAGGGCTCAGCAGTGATGATATTAATGATCATTGTATTTACTGTTATGAAGCCTTTCGAGATTGTAACTACCTCAATGTTATATATTGTTTCAATAGCAACGATGTTTATTGGAAATCTATTTGCTTTAAGGCAACAGAATATGAAACGGTTCTTAGCCTTTTCATCAATTGCTCAAGCTGGATTTATTTTGTTAGGGTTTCTTTCAAATGATCAATTGGGGGTTTCAACTGTAGTATACTTTGTATCGATTTATGTGTTTACAAATTTGGCTGCTTTTGGGGTTGTTCAATCAATCTCAACTGAGACAGGGAAAGAAAACATGGATGACTATAATGGTCTGTATCGAACAAATCCTAAGCTCAGTCTTATTATGATGCTAGCTTTGTTTTCTTTGGCTGGGATTCCACCTTTGGCTGGATTCTTTGGTAAGTTCTTTTTGTTTACTGCCGCAGCTAGTCAAGGCTTGTATTTTCTGGTTTTCATAGCAGTAGTGAATGTTACCATTTCTTTATATTATTACCTGCTTGTGATTAGGGCTATGTTCCTTAGAAAAAGCGATCAGGCAATACCTTATTTTGATAGTAGTTTCACTATGAAATTAGGGCTGATTCTTGCTGTAGTCGGGGTATTATTTATTGGTGTTTACAGTCCGATTTATGAATATATTTATCAATTAAGTATTTTATAAGAATATGGGTTTAGAAGGAAAACATATGTTTGGTGCCATAGGCGAACAAAGAGTGACCTTTGTGGAAAAAAAAATTGAACCGCATCGCTTGGAGTTTTTAAAGAAACTACTTGAATTCAATGGTTTTGAAGTTGTTATCCAAGAAGAAAAACGAAAAAGTGAGGATGAGCCTCAATTGTACACAATTGGGGTAACCGACATGGTTTTTAATCCTACCGTATACGTTTTTCAAAGAAGGTTAAAAACGCTTGACGGCAAGCATAAAGTAAATCAAGAATATTGGAATCAGATTTCTGAAGATACCAAGCCTCAGTATTGGAAAAATTCTTAGATATAGTCTTAGGATTGAGTTTAATTGAAGCAGATCTGAGTTTCTCATCTTGCTGTGAATTGCCGGTTTATTCCAAATTGGATAAATTCAATTATATTTACACTGCTAAAGGAAATTGTATAATTTGAATATGAGTTCCTGAAATAGAATAGGTTATTGATTTTTTATTGATGCAATTATATTTGCCTCCGGTCATTTTTAAACCAAAAATCAAACCTTATGAAACGTTTTTTACTAGTCCTTTTTCTGGCAATTCAAATGCTGACTTTTGCCCAATCTCAACCTGTTGCCCCTGTTAAAATTGTTACCGACGAATATTTTGGACAAAAAATAGATGATCCTTATCGATATTTGGAAGATCTTAAAAACCCTGATGTTGATAAATGGTTTAAAGGCCAAGGTGATTATACAAGAGGCGTTCTAGATAAAATTCAAGGTCGTGACCAATTATTAGCCAAATTCAAAGAATTTGACAAACGACAATCTCACAGTATTTATTCCTTAAATATCACTGAAAATGACTTGTATTTCTATTTAAAAGAAACGCCTCAAGATGAGACAGGAAAATTATTCTACAGGAATGGATTCGACGGCAAGGAAAAATTACTTTTTGATCCAGAAAAATTCCGAACAGAAGAAAAGGTGCATTATACCATTTCTTCGATATCTCCCAACAAGGATGGGAGTAAGATTGGAGTAAGTGTGTCTGCTAATGGTGCTGAAAATGCAACTATTATGGTTATGGATGTGAAGAATGAATCGTTTTATAAAGATCAGTTGTATCCATGCTGGACTTCCTTTATGAGTTGGTTACCTGATGGGGATTCATTTTTTTATGGTAAGTATAATTCTGATGATGTTCATGAGAAAGAAGCCACGCATGATACCAAAACATATTATCACAATGTGGGTGAGGATCAAAGTTCCGATAAAGAAATGCTATCAAGGCTTATGTATCCTGAATTAGAAATCTTGGCCGAAGAATATCCTGTAATGGTATATGATAAAGACACTGATCTGTTATATGCTATTATTTCAACAGTTGAGAATAATATGAAAATATTTTACGCTAGCTCTGATGAATTGAAAAATGAAAAAGTGGCATGGAAAAAATTGGTTTCCAGAGAGGATAAAATTGAAGATTTTTATTCAGATTCAGATTATTTCTATTTCAGATCAACCAAAGATGCAGCAAATTATAAAATCTTAAAAACTCCTTTGAATAATCCGAATGTCAATAATGCAGAAGTATTAGTGGCAGAAAAAAAAGACGAAGTTTTAAGAGATTTTGTTATTACAAATGACAGTTATTACTTCACAACAATGAAAAATGGCGTTGAGGGTAAACTATATGCTGCTGACTTAGACGGCGGTGAATTTAATGAGGTCAACCTGCCTTATGCTGCAGGTAGGGTCAGTATCAGTAATAAAGATATTAATCATGATGATTTTTGGATAAGTATCGCTGGATGGACTAATGATAATCACAGATATAAATATTCAAAAGGAGATGGATCATTTAAGGATGAAACGCTTTCGTTTAAACCTGAGTATCCTGAATTTGATGACTTAGTTGTTGAAGAAATTATGGTTCCTTCACATGATGGAGTTATGGTCCCGGTATCTATTGTTTATCAAAAGGATATGGTGAAAAATGGCGATAATTCATTGATGCTATATGGATATGGATCTTATGGGAACGAAATTAGACCTTTCTTTTGGCCGGTTTTTCTTTCATGGGTAGATGAAGGAGGGATATTAGTCGTTTCACACGTTCGCGGTGGGGGAGAACTTGGAGATAAGTGGCATAAGGCCGGATTTAAGAGTACGAAACCAAATACTTGGAAGGATTTTATTGCGACCGCAGAATACTTGCATGAGAATAAATATAGTTCACCTGAAAAGACGGCAATATTTGGAGGTAGTGCCGGTGGTATTTTAGTAGGAAGGGCAATGACTGACAGACCAGATTTATTTGCTGTGGCTATTCCTTCTGTTGGCTGTATGAATCCGGTTAGAATGGAAAATTCCCCTAATGGACCAGTCAATGCCCCTGAGTTTGGAACAGTTGCTATTGAGGAAGAGTTCAAAGGATTATATGAAATGGACACATACTTACATATTAAAGATGGGGTCAAGTATCCTGCAACCATGGCTACGGCAGGAATGAATGACCCTCGTGTGATTGCCTGGCAACCAGGTAAGTTTGCGGCAAGATTGCAAGCCGCAAATGCTTCGGATAATCCAATTCTTTTTAGAGTTGATTATGAGTCCGGCCATGGTATTGGTAATTCAAAAACTAAAACGTTTGAAGAGTTTGCCGATATATTCGGTTTTGCTTTTTGGCAAACAGGGCATCCCTCTTATCAGTCAATCAAAACTGAAGATAGTCAACTGGCTAAGTAGACATAAAGTTTGACTTAAAAAAAACACATCGCTAATAGGCGTGTGTTTTTTAGTGTTAAAGAGTGAGACATGGGTAATTCTGAAATTTTGGGGTAGAAAAAAACATGTTTCATAATAATTCATTTTATTTTTTGTGTCGAATTAATATAAATGTTGATTTTTTTTCGAATAACATAATTATTTTATATCTTAAAAAAATCAAACTTATAAAACTACATCATTGATATTCAGCGGTGTAGGTTTTTATTCTGTATAATTATCATGGAGATATTGAATGTCAGCGCGGAGTGTTTTCCGGTAGCTAAAGTAGGTGGGCTTGCAGATGTTGTAGGCGCGTTACCAAAATACCAAAAAAATCTAGGCGTTGAGTCAAAGGTTGTCATGCCTTTTTATGACAATGATTTTAAAAGGAACAATAAGTTTAAAGTTGTAAATACTGGCTATTTAAAGCTTGGAAGACTTCGTTATGAATATGAAATTCTGAGGCCAATTATCCCTTTGGAGTTCCCGATTTTTCTAGTTGATATACCAGGTTTGTTAGATCGTTCAGATATCTATTCATATGAAGATGATGTTGAACGATTTTTGGCTTTTCAATTGGCCGTATTAGACTGGATATCAAGAAAGGTTAATAAACCTTCAATTATCCATTGTCACGACCACCAGACGGGGTTTATTCCTTTTCTAATGTCGAATACCAATAGATTCAAAAGTTTAAAAGAAATACCAACGATTTTTACAATTCACAATGCCCAATATCAAGGTCAGTTTGGCTATGATAAACTCAAATATTTTCCAGAATTTGATTTAAAGAAAATGGGTCTTATTGATTGGGACGGTTCTATTAATCCTTTGGCAACTGCAATTAAAAGTTCCTGGAGAGTAACAACTGTATCTCCCGGTTATTTGGAAGAATTGAAAGCGAATGCAAATGGACTGGAAGAGCTTATCAATCAAGAAAACGACAAATTTTCAGGTATATTAAACGGTATTGACACGACTGTTTGGAACCCTGAGACAGATTCACACTTAGTTAAAAATTATTCTAATAAAAGCATTAAATAAATGAAAGCATTATTTTATACCAGAGAGTTTCCACCATATGTTTATGGAGGAGCAGGAGTTCATGTAGAATATTTGGCAGGAGAATTATCTAAATTAATGGACATTGATGTTAGATGCTTTGGAGATCAGGATGAAAAGGATGGGAATTTATCTGTAAAAGGATTTCCCTTCGATAATGCTGATTTTGATAATTCAAATGATAAACTTAAGGCTGTGTTTAAGACTTTAAGTACCTGTATCCATATGAATGCAGAGGAGGTAGATGCTGATATTGTTCATTGCCATACGTGGTATGCTCAATTTGCAGGAATAGTGGCCAAGCTCTGTTACGGAATTCCCTTGGTGATTACAACTCATTCATTGGAGCCATTGCGACCATGGAAAAGAGAGCAATTGGGCAGAGGTTACGATGCTTCTTCGTGGGTTGAAAAAACTGCGATTGAAATGGCTGACGCCATTATTGCAGTTTCTGAAGAAACTAAAGTAGATGTACTCAATAATTTTAATGTAGATCAGGAAAAGGTTAAGGTAATTTATAATGGGATTAACCTTCAAGAATATGTGGTAACGGATAAAGTTTCAACATTAGAAGAATACGGTATTGATCAATCAAAACCTTTTGTGTTGTTTGTGGGTAGAATCACGAAACAAAAAGGAATTATTCATCTCGTTAATGCCGTTAAGTATATAGATCCTGATACGCAGATTGTTCTTTGCGCCGGGGCTCCTGACACTCCTGAGATTGCAAAAGAGATGGAGGATAGTGTAGCTGAGGTTAAAAAAGAAAGAGATAATGTCATTTGGATTGATGTTATGTTAAAAAAAGAAGAGGTAATTCAGTTGTATTCTCACGCAGATGTATTTTGTTGCCCTTCTATTTATGAACCTTTTGGGATTATCAATATTGAGGCAATGGCATGTGAAACTGCTGTAGTTGCAAGTGCCGTTGGAGGGATAAAAGAAGTTGTTGTTCATGGTGAGACTGGTTTGTTAGTGCCATTGGAGCAGCAGGAGGAGGCTCCTTTTGAGCCAAAGGATCCGGATAAGTTTTCAAAAGACCTTGCCGATGGGGTCAATCAATTGATAGCAAACAAAGAACTCACAAGTCAAATGGCAAAGAATGGAAGAAAAAGGGTGGAAGAAACATTTGATTGGATTGCTATTGCCAAACAAGTAGAGGATTTATATAAATCGCTGATTTAATGAAGCAGAAGATATTGGACGCAACCCTCAGTATTGCAAATTTTACAATGGGGAAGAAGGCCAATAAAATAGACCTGTGTGAAAGATTTGGTTTTGATAGATCTTTACCTTTATTTGTTTTTATAGGAAGATTAGTTAATGAGAAGGGAGCAGACTTACTGCCAGCAGTATTGTATAAGTCAATGTTGAAGAAGGATTGTTCTTTGTTCATTCTTGGTGAAGGAAAGGATTCAATTGAATCTGAATTGAAATCATTGAGATTTCATTTTAATGAAAATTATGCTTGCGTTATAGGTTTTGATGAGGAATTAGCTCATAATTTATACGCAGCTGCTGATTTTCTTTTAATGCCTTCTAGGGTTGAGCCTTGCGGATTGAATCAGATGTATGCCTTAAGGTACGGTGCAATTCCCATAGTAAGAAGAACAGGAGGCTTGAATGATACAGTTGTTGATATAGGAGATGATGGATTTGGACTCTGTCATGTGCAGGCTTCAGTAAAAGATATTTGCGATTCTATGCTGAGGGCCAGGGAATTATATAAAAATAAAAAAGAATTAGAAAGAATAATAAAAAAATGCATGAGAATTGATCATTCTTGGGATAAATCAGCCCAAGAATATTTAACTTTATACAAATCTTTAACCCCATAAATATGTTCAATAAAAAAGTATTAGGAATCATACTAGGAGGAGGACAAGGTTCTCGATTATATCCTTTAACAGAAAGTAGGTCAAAACCAGCGGTGCCAATTGCCGGTAAATTTAGATTGGTTGATATTCCAATTTCTAATTGTATCAATTCAGATATAAAGAGAATGTATGTCTTAACCCAATTTAATTCGGCGTCCTTGAACCGACATATAAAAAACACTTACCATTTTAGTTTCTTTAGCCAGGCCTTCGTAGATGTTCTTGCTGCTGAACAAACACCAATGAGTGGCAATTGGTTTCAAGGAACTGCAGATGCAGTGAGGCAAAGTTTGCATCATTTTTTACAGCATGACTTTGAATACGCGTTGATTCTTTCTGGAGATCAATTGTATCAAATGGATTATAATTTGATGGTTGAACAACACATAAAGACTGGAGCTCAAATCTCTATAGCTACGATTCCTGTAAATGCAAAAGATGCTACGTCATTTGGGATATTGAAGTCAGATGATAAAAATGAAGTTACTTCTTTTATTGAGAAGCCAGAAGAAAAGCTTTTACCAGATTGGACCTCTGAGGTTAGTGATGAGATGAAATCTAAAGGAAGAAATTATTTAGCTTCTATGGGTATTTATATATTCAACAGAGATCTTTTGATCGAATTAATGAAAAATCCGGACACAAACGATTTCGGAAAAGAAATTATCCCTCAGTCATTGGGCAAACATAAAATAACAAGTCATCAATATGAAGGATATTGGACAGATATAGGAAATATTGATTCATTCTTTGAAGCCAATCTAGGATTAACAGATGATATTCCTGCTTTTGATTTATATGATAGAAATAAAAGAATTTATACAAGAGCCAGAATGCTGCCAACTTCAAAAATTTCTGGGACTACATTAAATCGAAGTGTTATTGGAGAAGGTTGTATTGTTCATGCTGCAAAAATTGACAGATCCGTTATTGGAATTCGCTCAAGAATTGGTAATGAATCAACAGTTATCAATACTTATATGATGGGTAATGATTCTTACGAAACTTTGGATGAAATTAACAGAAACAAAACCAAAATTTTAATGGGTATTGGGGAACGTTGTTTTATTAAAAATACCATTATTGATAAGAATTGTCGCATAGGTGATGATGTCAGGATCAATGGAGGGACACATTTGAAAGACAAAGAGACAGATACTTATTGCGTTAGAGAGGGTATTGTTGTAATTAAAAAAGGAGCTACTATCCCGAAAGGATACGTCATTTAAGAATAAATTTGAGGAGCATGCAAAAGCAGCAAAGAGTGGTTATTGAAGGTGTTTCGCCTCAGATCAATGGCGGAGAGTTGCCTATTAAGAGAGTAATAGGGCAATTGGTAAATATTTCCGCGGATATATTGGCTGATGGGCATGATCTCATGGCGGCATCCATATTATACAAACATCAAAGTGAGAAAAAATGGTCCGAAGTAAGGATGTCTCCCGGAAATAATGATGATTGGTTTGGAACTATCAAAGTTGAGAACCAAGGAGAGTATGCATACAAAATTGAAGCTTGGGTTGATTATGCCTTGAACTGGCAATACGGAATTGGTAGAAAAATAGCTGATGGGCAGCAAGTGACATCTGAATTGGCAGAAGGATTACTATACCTAAAAACAGTTGGTGAAAAAGCAAATACAACGGAAAAATCCTATCTTAAAAAGTTAATAAATCTTTTTGAAAATAAGGAAACCTATGATGTTGCAGTCCAAGAGGCAGTTGGTGAAAAATTAAAACTAATATTTGAAAAATATCCAGAGAAGTTTCTGGTAAATACCTCTAGCCCTTTACCTATTTATGTCGACAGAAAAAAGGCATTATTTAGTACTTGGTATGAATTTTTCCCAAGGTCATCTTCTGAAAATGAAGGAGAGCATGGGACTTTTAAACAATGTATTCCGTTGTTGAACAGGGTTTCTGACATGGGATTTGATACGCTTTATTTCCCTCCAGTTCATCCAATTGGAGAGGTAAATAGAAAAGGTAAGAACAATACAACAACCACATTAAAAGGCGATGTAGGCTCTTGTTGGGGTATTGGATCCCAAAAAGGTGGACATACTGATATTCATCCTGATCTGGGGACTTTAGATGATTTTAAAGAATTGATAAAGAAGGCAAAAGAGTTCGATATTGAGATAGCTATGGATTATGCGCTTCAGGCAGCTCCTGATCATCCATGGGTGAAAGATCATCCCTCTTGGTTTAAATGGCGACCTGATGGGACCGTTCAATATGCTGAAAATCCTCCAAAAAAGTACCAGGATATTCTTCCTATTTATTTTGAATCTGAGGATTTTAAGGGTTTATGGAAAGAATGTCTTGATGTTCTTTATTTTTGGATAGACTGCGGTATTCATATTTTCAGAGTAGATAATCCACATACAAAACCTTTTTATTTTTGGAATTGGATTATTAATGAAGTTAAAAAGAAGCATCCAGATATCATCTTTCTGGCCGAAGCATTTACCAGGCCTAAAATTATGGAGCAATTGGGCAAACAAGGTTTTACACAATCGTACACCTATTTTACTTGGAGAGATAATAAACATGAATTGATCGGTTATGTTGAAGAATTGACCAAGACTGAGCAATCAGAATATATGAGGCCTAATTTTTGGCCAAACACACCAGATATTAATCCTTTTCATCTTCAAGGTGCTAATGAATCAAAGCATATTCAGCGCTATGTTTTGGCGGCAACCTTGAGTTCGAATATAGGTATTTACGGACCAGTTTTTGAGCAAATGATCAGTCAGGCGCTTCCTGGCAGGGAAGAGTATTTGAATTCGGAAAAATTTCAAGTACAACATTATGATTGGACCGCTGATAATTGGCTCATTAAATTGATTTCAGGAATCAATAAGGCAAGAAAAGAAAATGAGGCCTTACAACAAACTAATAATATTAAGTTTTGCCATATTGATAATGATCAATTATTAGCTTTTTATAAATGGAATGACGAGCTGACATCTCAAGTTTTTGTGGTTATCAGTCTTGATCATCATCATGCACAACGTGGTACAGTTCAATTACCCATTCATGATTTGGGAATTGGCCCGAACGACCAATTAAAAATCAGAGACATTTTACCAGATATACAATATACTTGGAATGGTGAGTGGAATTTTGTAGAATTACATCCTAATATGCCATTTCATATTTTTGAAATAATTAAATAGCCTATGCCAGATAAGGCCACAAAAACGAAATTGCAGTCCACTTTTGAATTTGAAGGTGTTTGGGAAGAATTGCTTGATAATAAAGATTTTATTGAGGTGTTCTTGTCAGAAGTACTTGAAGATTATATTATAAAACAAAGGTGGTATGGAGGGAAATCGAGTAAGCTAAAGTATATTGAACTTAGTGAATACTTTAGGATTCAACAACATGGTGAAGTATACTTTGGACTCTTATTAGAAATTGATTTTGTTGAGGCTTTTTTCCATCACTATTTTTTGCCAATTGCCTTCGTTACAGATGTCAATTTTGCAAAGAGTGACCGTATACTACCAATTAATATTCAAGGGCAGCAGGGCTTTATTATTGATGCGATAAATTTAGAAGCCTTTAGAAAACTGGTTTTTGAAAGAATTTTAGGAGCGGCGCCTTTTGATAAGACAAAGGTTCAATATCATAGAAGTGAATCTTTTAAGGATGTTGAATATGAGTCGTCCAGATTCATGGGTTTGGAACAAAGCAATACTTCGATTATCTATAATGACCAGTATGTGCTAAAATTCTTTAGAAGGATTTTTGCAGATAAAAATCCTGATTATGAAATGAGCAGGTTTCTAACAGAAATCAAGGATTTTCAAAACACACCCTACTATCAGGGTAGTTTGAATATTATTGATTCTGATCATGTTAATGTAACTATAGCCCTGATGCAGAAATTGGTACCTAATGAGGGAGATGCATGGGATTATATGCTAAAAGAATTAAAAGGCGTATTTCATAACTTGGATTCCAAACATATTGACATTGGTAGTTTGCCAAAGGTGGATATGTTTGACAGGCTTCAAATTAATGAAGTTAGACCTGAAATCATTGATTGGGTGGGGCTTAATCTTTTGGTTAAAATAAAACAGCTCGCTGTGAGAACAGCTGAAATGCATATTGTTTTGGGCTCTGAATTTGAGGATACAGCGTTTACCCCAAATCACTTTAACGGGGATTATGAAGTATGGTTAAAAAACAGACTTTTATATCAGTTTCAGAATAGACTCAATACTGTTGAGAACAGAATGCATAAGCTTGATGGCATGGCCTTGGATTTGGCTAAGGAATTTTTGGAGAAAAAAACTTTGATAAGAAAGCGAATCACAAATTTTGATTGGACAAAACTTAAGGGGGAACGAATCAGGGTCCATGGTGATTATCATCTTGGGCAAATACTTGTAACTAATGGGGACTTCTATATCTTGGATTTTGAAGGTGAACCAGAAAGTACGATCCGTGATAGAAAAGTGAAGCAGCCTCCGCTAAAAGATGTGGCCGGTTTGTTCAGGTCTTTCCATTATGCGATTTACGCAACTATTTTTAATAATTCGGACTCGTTTAACCGATCTCAGGATGAACTTTTTGAGGCAGCTGAGATCTTATACTGTTATCTGACAAGTGTATTTTTGGGCACTTACATAGATCAAATACAAGATGCCAATTTAAATATTGGCTATAACCAGGAGCGAATATTTATTCTTAAATATTGTTTGCTTGAAAAGGCCGTTTATGAAATAGGATATGAATTAAATTCACGTCCTCGATGGGCTTTGATTCCTTTAAAAGGAATTTCTAATATTATAAATCATTAATGACATGGCAGAAGTAATCAATTATAGTCTTTTTACTGAATTTGACGTAGATCTATTCAAATCGGGAAAGCATTACCGACTTTATGAAAAGTTCGGTTCTCATCCAATGACACTTGATGGAGTAGAAGGAACTTACTTTGCGGTATGGGCACCATCTGCAAAATCGATATCGGTCATTGGAGATTTTAATTTTTGGAATGAGAAACAGCATCGATTAAATGTGCGATGGGATGCTTCAGGTATATGGGAAGGTTTTGTTCCCGATGCCAAAGAAGGGATGAGATACAAATACAAGATTAAGTCAGGTCATAATGACATCGTTACTGAGAAGTCAGATCCCTATTCTTTTTCATATGAGAAGCCACCTAATACCGCGTCAATTATTTCAAGTATAGGAGGATATGACTGGAAGGATAAGGCTTGGATGGGTTATAGAAAAGATAAAAATGCTCTGGATAAACCTTATGCAGTATATGAAGCGCATTTAGGTTCTTGGATGCGAAATACAGATGACAATAGTTTTTTAAGTTATGAGGAATTGGCAGATAAGCTTGTAAGCTATTTGAAGCAGATGAATTTTACGCATGTAGAGTTGATGCCAATTATGGAGTATCCTTATGACCCTTCTTGGGGTTATCAACTTATCGGATATTTTGCTCCAACCTCAAGGTTTGGAACGGCCCAAGGGTTTATGCATTTATGTGATAAATTACATCAAAATGATATTGGAGTTATCCTTGATTGGGTGCCTTCACATTTCCCTTCTGATGATCATGGTTTAGGCTTTTTTGATGGAACTCATTTGTATGAACATCCAGATCCTCGTAAAGGATATCACCAAGATTGGAAGAGTCTTATTTTTAATTATGGAAGAAATGAAGTAAAATCGTTTTTGATCAGTAATGCTTTTTATTGGTTTGATAAATACCATATCGATGGATTAAGAGTTGATGCGGTTGCTTCAATGCTTTATCTCGATTATTCACGTGAAGATGGGGAATGGGAGCCTAATGAATTTGGAGGAAGAGAGAATTTGGATGCCATTGATTTCTTAAAGGATTTTAATCGGGAAGTTTATGCCAATTTTGATGGAATTCAGACAATAGCTGAAGAATCAACTGCTTTTACAGGAGTCACTAATGACGTAGCCTTTGGAGGTTTAGGATTTGGGATGAAATGGATGATGGGATGGATGCATGACACCTTAGAGTATTTTTCTAAGGATCCAGTATATAGAAGGCATCATCAAAATGAAATAACCTTTAGTTTGGCCTATGCATTTTCAGAAAAGTTTATGTTGCCCTTGTCTCATGATGAGGTTGTATATGGTAAGAAATCACTTCTGGATAAAATGCCAGGAGATGAATGGCAGCGATTTGCAAATTTAAGATTATTATACGCCTATATGTATACACACCCCGGGACTAAATTGATGTTTCAAGGAGGTGAATTTGGCCAGTCTGGAGAATGGAATTTTTCTCAAAGTTTAGATTGGCATTTACTTGAATTTAAGCCACATAAAGGCTTGCAAACCTTTGTTAAGGATCTTAACTCGTTTTATAAAACTACCCCTGCTCTGTATGAAAAAGCATTCAGTGGAGAAGGGTTTGAGTGGATCAATTATGGAGATGAAGAAAATTCTGTAATCTCATATATTCGCAAGGGTCATGAAGAAAAAGAAGATGTGATTGTATTGTGTAACTTCAATCCTGTGATAAGAAAGAATTATCAAATTGGACTCCCGAGAAAGGGGAAATTAAAGCAAGTCCTTAACAGTGATTTTAAAAAGTATTTTGGTAGTGGTATCAGCAATTCAAAAGAGATTAGTATAAAAAAGGAAACCAGAGACGGAAGACCGTTTTCTGCAGCCATTACCTTGCCACCACTAAGTTTGGTCGCCTTTAAGATAATATAGTACAATATTTACTTTTTTATAAGTAATACCTCGTTATTTTTTGATTCTTCATAAAAATGACGGGGTATTTTTAGGATATCCATACAGATTGAATTAACGATTTTCATTAGGTTTGTAAGCTGTAAAATATGCTGCCCTCAGGGAGATAAAATGATGATTTATGATTTTAAATACGGAGCTGGAAAACAAAGGGAATTTATTCCCATCTAAAATAATTTCTTACCGAAAAGACGTTGATACCTTTTATTTTACAAGTGAAA